>DASUFH010000365.1:0-6967 GCA_036274645.1 Terriglobia bacterium | reverse complement strand
GGCGGCTTCGGATCCCGACAGGCGAGCGGAAGGAATCGCGCCGCGTCTCTTCCGAAAAATGGCGGAATATCCGCCTTTTCGAATCGCAACGACGATGGAATCATCGCGGCCCTCGTCGGCGTAATATTCGCGGAGTTTGGCGCGCAGCCTGCTGGCCTCGACACGAACGATGGGATCGATGCGCGGATCGAATGACGCCGGCTTGTCATAGACCGCGAGCGCGACGGCGTATTCCTTCACCGGCGCCGAATGCTTCTTCAGGGACTGTTCCACGGCGAAGCGGAGGAATCGGCGCATCCGCTCCGCGCGCGCGAAACCCGGGCTCGCCAGAATTCGATCCAACTGACCCCGAACGGCTTTGGCAGAAAAAGAGGGCTGTGATTCGGCGCGCATTGCGGCTGGATTTTAGCCCACCTTGATCAGACCGGTAACGCCTATCGATCCCGGCTTCCCCGGGAGGGAAAGTCCCGCCAGAATGCGACCCGGGGCGCCGCGTCACAGTTTCGCCTCCCGGGCCGGGAACCCAGATGAGATGATTGGCCAGGTTACTTACTTCCAATAGCTAACCCATTGGTGGTAATCGTGTATCGAGGAAAGGGGCAAGGCATGAACGGTGGAACCATATTTGTCCTGTTTCTGGCCCTGGGTTTTCTCGTCCTCGTCGTGTATCTGTCGTGGTTAAGCCGCCAACCGAAGGCGCCTTCGCGTGATCAACACCCAGAGGAGGAACGCAACTCGGACATTCGCCCCCGCAAGTCCGCCTGAAAGAACCCATGCTCGGCCGGAAGGTCAGTTTGCGCCGGGGCCTGAGATCGGAGCGATATGCTCCGGACGAAACCCCATGCCAACCAGACGCGCCGGAATGCGTTGAAGGATCGGACAGCCATTCACGAGTCGCGCAATCAGCGGAACACGGAAGGGACGTGTTCGCTGGAGAATGCGCGCGAGCGCGCGCTTCTGAATAACCATCTGGAAGCGCTGGGTTATGCGAGTGGGCCAGTCCCGTCGATTCTGAACGCGCCTCAGATCATGCGCCGTCAGGGATTCCCGTCGTAACGGTCCGGCCAGAAGATTGGACGCAGCAACGGCGTCCTGGACGGCCAGATTGATGCCGACCCCGCCGATGGGCGACATGGCGTGAGCGGCGTCGCCGATCATCAGCAACCCGGGCTTGAACCAGGTTTTCAAGCGGTTGACCTGAACCGTCAGGAGCCGGACGTCTTCCCAGCGCGTGAGGGTTGCGCATCGATCCGCCAGTTCCGGCGCAATGGCGGCAATCCTTTCCCGGAATGCGGAAAGGCCCTCGCGCCGCACGTCATCCGCCGCCCCCTTGGAAATCACGTAGCCGCACTGCCAGTAGTCGCCCCGGTCGATCATCACGAGAATCTGGCCGGCGTCCACTCTTCCCAGGGCGGCCCGCCGATCGCCTTCCCTGCGCGGCAACTTCATCCAGAAGACATCGAAGGGCGCGCCAAATCGGATCGGCTGCAGACCGGCGCGATCGCGGACAACGGACGAACGGCCATCCGCGCCGATCGTGAGCGCCGTTCGAACGGCGAAGGCGCCGGACGGTGAAGCCCCGGTCACCCCGGCCACTCGTCCATCTTCCTCAATCAGCCCTGTCACCTCCGCATTCATCATCAGTCGAAAGCGCGGAAGACGGAGGCCGTGCTCCGCGAGGAAGTCCAGAAAGTCCCATTGCGGCATGAAGGCAATGAACGGACACCGAACGGGCAGATGAGAGAAGTCGGCAAACGTAATCTCGGATCCGCCGATGATGCCCTTGATCTGCGAGGCTTTCTGATGAGGACGGCGCAGGAAGTCGTCCAGAAGACCCAACTCATGGATGATTTCCAGTGTTGAAGGATGGACCGTATCGCCGCGAAAATCGCGCAGGAAATCGGCGTGCTTCTCCAGCACAAGAACGTCGACTCCAGCCCGCGCCAGCAGAAAACCGGCCATCATTCCGGCCGGACCACCGCCGACGATGCAACAGGTCGTTTCAATAAGCGCCATGTCTGTAAAGCCCCCGTCCCCGTCTGCTGTTGTCTGCTCTAGGGTCTATGACGTCTATGACCGCCCACAATCTTGAATCGGCAGACTTGTGGGCGGTCATAGACCGCACCTGCAGCAGACGGGGACGGGAATTGAAGAGACGTCTTGTAGGCGGTCATAGACCGCACCTACAAGAGCCGCTAATCGTCCTCGCGAGGGGGAATTTCAAACCCTACGACGATGGGATCATGGTCGGAAACCGGCTGACCGCTCTCCCGAATATCGTGAACAACGGAGGGACCGTGGCCCGGTCGCAATCGGTCCACATGAAGCCCCCGGCCGGCAAACCAGTCCAGTTTCAGCGAGCAACGCCCACCGGTCCGGCCAAGCGCCCACCGGATGAAATGAAAACACCAGCCTGGAACCCAGTCGCGCAGGTTGAGGTTGGCGGCCAGATCGTCCATGTCGTAGTGGAGCGTGCATTCGCCCGGAATGTTGAGCGACCGGTAATCATAGCCACGACGATCCAGGTCGGCAAAGAGACGCCGTTCGAACCACCGCTCCGGATACGGATAATGCCAGCGCACGACACGCCGAACACCCATGGCCACGCGGCGGACGTACCCCAGAATCGAATAGAGCGCGCGGCTGGCGTCATGGGTCGTGGTGTTCCAGTCCCCGCCAATCAGCGTCGGTAACGGCGGCGAGAGTTTCTCCAGATGATCCAGTACGAGATTCATCTGCATCCGGCGATGCTTCTGTGAAGAATGCGCATCCAGATGCAACGTCACGGCGCGAAATGTTCCGGCGGGATGCGCGACATCCGCAATGATCGCGCGCTGGCAACCGATGCGTTTCTCATTGCCCTTCATTTTGTCCTTGCCGTTGGGCAGCGCCAGACCATGGGCGCCAATGAGCGGATATCGGGAAAGCAGCGCGTTCCCGTGCAACGATTCGCGGTTGTCGCCTTCCACACCCTTCTCGCTGCCGTTGCCTTTGCTCAGCGCGAGATAACAGGGGATGAACGCGTAATGAAAACCCAGCGCGTCGGCGATGTCGGCGGCCACAAAGCGGTTGCGCGTGCGGGCCATCCCGAAGTCGACCTCCGACAGCAGCAACGCGTCGGCGTCCGCCAGTTCCGGGCGGGTTTTGAGCGCCTGGATGATCCCTTCCGCGCGAATGCCGCGCTCGATGTTCCACGCGATCACCCGCGCCAGACGGCCGTCGTCGCCGGGTCCGGCCGGTTTCCCGGTCAATCCACTGTGCTCGGCCGTTCCGACGATCGGTGTTTCCAGAAGACGGGCGATCTTCGGGCGCAACCGTTGATACGCGGCGGACGATTCGAGTTCAGCAACGCCGTTGCACTTCGCCAGTTCGTCAATGTGACGCCGGATCGGCTCGACGCCGGTGGTGACGGACTGAGCCGTCGCGGATGAAAGAACCGTGGATGACATGAAGGACAGACGAACTTTCTAATCGACGAAACGATATCCTTGCCCGTGGACCGTGAGAATGAATTTGGGATTCGCCGGATCGTCTTCAATCTTCTGACGGAGCCAGGCAATGTGCACATCAACAGTCCGCGTCAGCGGCGTGGCGCTGTATCCCCAGACCTGCTGCAGCAGTTCATCGCGGGAAACCGGCTCTCCCTTGTAGGCAATGAGGTACTGGAGCAGACGCGCCTCCCGATCCGACAGATTGACGCTCTGGCCATTCTTAACCAGACGGGTCTTGACGAAATCCACGCGAATGCCGCTGAACTCATAGGCCTTCAACCGCGCGCGAGCCGCGTTAGGCGCGCGCCGGAACAGCGCCGCGATACGAACCTGCAGTTCAGGCGCGTCGAACGGCTTGGTCAGATAATCGTCGGCGCCCGCGTTGAATCCCTGCACTTTGTTGCTCAGTTCGCTTCGCGCGGTAAGCATCAGGATGGGCGCATCGACGTGGTTCTGCCGGAGATGCCGGCAGACGTCGAAACCGCTGCGGGATGGAAGCATCACGTCCAGGACGATCAGATCGTACGGCTCCGACATGGCCTTCTTCTGGCCTTCCAACCCGTCACCGACAGCATCGACGGTATAACCTTCGTTGACGAGCATATCCGACACCGTACGGCGCAGGTTCGGCTCGTCTTCGACCAAAAGGATGCGTCGGCGAACAGCCGTCATATTCGCGCGTCCGCCGCAGGAACGGTGAGTGTAAACACGGCGCCACCTCCCGGCCGATCCGCGTAGGTGACCGAACCGTTCTGGGATTCAATCGTCTTACGAACCAGATGCAGCCCGATACCGTTGCCCGGCGTTGCCGTGGTCACGTTGGACCCTCGATGGAATGCGTCAAACAGGTGCGGCACGTCCGCGGCGGGAACGCCCTTCCCCCGATCCATGACGCTCATCTGGATTCTGCCCGTAGCTTTGTCGTGAGCGGCTTCGATGTCGAGTTCGACCGCGCCGTCCCGTTGACCGTACTTGACCGCATTGCTGATCAGGTTCTGCAGACACTGCGACAACGCCACCGGATCGGCCATGGCCGGGGGCAAATCCAGGGGTATGCGCCGCTCGACCCGAACCTCCACATCGTCTACCAGGGCCAGCGCCTTCAATGCCTGCTCCAGAATGTCGGTCACATCGACCGCGGTGATGTCGTAACGACGGCGCCCGGACTGGGTCTCGGCGTAGGCCATAACCTGTTCCACCATGCCGGAGAGACGCCGGGCCTCCTTCTGTACGATCTGGGCATACTGTTCAACGTTGCGTGGATCACGAACAACACCGCTGCGCAGGTTGTGAGCGGCCGACTGAATCACCGTCAGAGGCGTCCGCAACTCGTGAGAAACTCCAGCGGCAAACTCCATCTGCAGTTTCCCGAGGGCGCGGGCGCGCTGTCCGGAAATGACCAGGGTCAGAGCGGCGGCTGAAAGCACGAGCAGGACGCCGAAACTTACGCCAAGGTTGCGGCGACGGACCTGCTCCACTGCAGCCTCAAGCGAACCCGCCTCATTCTTTACCAGCAGGCGCCAGTGATGCCCCAGAGGAGCAGACGGCGAACCGCCCGGTATTTCGAAGGCCGACTGTCGCCCGCCTCCCGGACCACCTTGACCGCCAAAGCCCGGACCACCGCCGCCGGGGCCGCCAGGGCCGCCACCAGAACCGCCAGGGCCGCCGCCAAATCCCAGTCCTCCTCCGGGCCCTCCTAGCCCTCCTGGGGGGCCACCCCCTCCGGGACCGCCAGGGCCGCCAGGACCACCCCCTCCGGGACCGCCAGGGCCACCAGGACCACCCCCTCCGGGACCACCACCAGGACCGCCGCCCGGCCCCCCAAATCCGGGACCGCGCCCGGCGCCACCGCGGCCAGGACCGCCGCCTCCTCCGCGCTCGCCACCGCGGTCACCGCGGCCCCCACGCTCGGAACCGCGGCCCGTCGAGGAATTGGAAGGGCGGCCACGAATGGTTGTGGGAAACGACGAGTATCCAAAGAGGTCGATGGCGTAGTCGTAGCTTCCCAGGTCTTCCTTACTCCATGGTCCGGACGTCGAATAGACCTGCTTGCGATCGTCGTCCGTATCGACAACCGTAAGCCGGTAGCCCTGACCATCGTTCCGCGGGAAGTGCCGATCCGCCAGCGCGGGCAGGATCTCGTTGGTCATCACGTCACGATCCAGGCGCGCAATCACCCAACTTGTAGGGCGACGACTCAGGGGATCGCGCTGGTCTCGAGAAGCAGAACGTTCGCCCCGCGTCTCAGGACGCGCCGAAGGAGCCGCAGGACCAGCCGACGGAGACGCCGGTTGCCCCTCTCGCGGAGGAGTCACCGGGCCAATCATCGCAATAACGAGAACCATCGCGTCTCCCGGATTGGGACGATATCGGCGAGGTTCGTATCGGCCTCGTTGAGGCTCAATTTCCCTTTCGAGCGTCTTCTGCAGGTTACTCAGGTCGCCTGGCCACTCGACAGTTTCAGCCGTTTCCCGCTCGAAATTGACCTGCCTTAGTCGCAGACCGGGAGTGTCAGGATCGTTGTCCGCGTAGTAGAGGGTCTTGACCAGATTCGGATGCGGCGCCACCTGCGCCCATTCGCGGTGGCGCGCAATCAGGGAAATCAGATCGCCGGAATACCGGTATCGGGACTCCAGGGCGCCGTAAAGGCGCTCCCGTTCCGCAGCGAAATCCTGAGCGAAGCGATTCGACGAGTTGACCAGCCCGGCTTCGAGCTTCTGCCTTTCAATCAAACTGATCTGCCCGATCCACTGGTACTGCAACGTCGCCAACACGACGAGCGCCACGAGAAGAAGGGCAACAGGGATGACGGATTTCATAACCGATGGCGGGAATTATCACATCTTTTTCGGTATCTTGCCAATTCAGCCGAAAAAACCGCCCTCATGGAATCCACCACCCGGTGACTGGAACGCGCCCGACCATCGTGACGCGCGAAACAACGGCGGACTATCGGCCGCGCGCCTCCTCAAAGGCCGCAATCTGCCCGTGATGGCGAAGGATGTAGCCGAGTTCATCCAGGCCCTCGAGCAGGCAGGTGCGGGAGAAGCTATTGACCGTAAATGGTATCTCCTGATCCGCGAACTCGATGCGCTGCCGGACGAGATCGACCGTCATCGGCTCATCGGGCGACTGCCGCCAGGCCTTCAGGACGCGGTCGTAGGCGGCCGGCTCGAGTTCGATGGTGAGCAAACCGTTCTTGAGCGAGTTTTCCTTGAAAATGTCGGCAAAAGCCGGCGCAATCAGAACCTGAAAACCAAAATCCCGGATTGCCCATACGGCGTGTTCGCGGGAACTTCCCGACCCGAAGTTGGGCCCCGCAATCAGAATCCGGCGTTCGCGCGCGTCCGGCAATCCGAAGATCTCCGGCGGCTGCAGGTCGATGAACAGCTGGTCTCCCCATCCCGTCCGGTCGATACGCTTGAGAAAACGCGCGGGAATGATCTGATCGGTATTGATGTTCTCGGCTGGAAAAC
>DASUFH010000364.1:0-7341 GCA_036274645.1 Terriglobia bacterium | reverse complement strand
GGCGCGGTGTCGCCGGCGTGACCCAGCAGGTCCGTGCAAAACAGCGTCCGCGTGTTCTCCTCAAAGAGCATCCCGGCGTCCCACCCGTGCGGCAGGTGAGGCGTCGACTTGAACCGCAGCCGGTATTTTCCAGTTTCGACGATTTCGTCGTTGTTCAGGCCGCGCGCCGGGCGGAGCGCCGCGTCGTTCACAAAGACCATGGAGCCCACGATACTGCACACCGCTTCAGCTTTGGGCGCGATCGTCAGCCATTCGTTCAGCGATCCGCATTCATCCGGCTCATAGTGGCTGAAGCTGACGTAGCGGAGTGTTGCAGGATCGATGACCTTCGCCACGGCTTCACGAACCGCGGGAAACATCTGCTTCATCCCGGTTTCAAACAGGAGGGGCGAGTCGTCCCGGATCAGGAACTGGTTGAATTGAATGTTGAATTCCGGAGAGTACGTGCTGATCCTGAAAATATCCGAAGCGATTTCATCGATGCGTGTCATGGACTCTATTCCTTTCCTTTGGGAAACAATGCGGTTCGGTCGAAACGAACGCAAACTGGTTTTCATTCGTGAACGGGGCTGCGCTGCTTACCCAGAGTCCAGATCCAGCCGGCGAGCGTAAAAACCAGGAACGGGTAAGCAAAGAAGGGTAAAGGCGACGAGATGGGCAGTACCTGTTCGCCCAGAAAGATTCTGGCCGAAGTCGTCGCAAAAAGCGCCGACCCGATCAGGCCGGCTACGCGGATTCCGATGGCAAAGTTCCGGGGGGCGCATGTGAGGAGGAGCGCGACCGACCAAAGCGCCACTCCCGCGCCGAACGAGGGGACACTGGCTTCAATGGGGGCCGCTGTTCCGGACAGAATGATGGCCTCGCCGATCGCAAACACCAGAAAGCCGGAAGCGACAATGTCATTCCCTTCCCGAGAGTGCTTCACCGCAAGCAGCGCGGTCGCCACGATCAGTCCAACGCCGTCGATTGCCCAGAGCGCGGCCCGCGCGGTGGGGGAACTCACAACGGTCCCGGCCATCCCCAACGTTCCTCCCAGCGCCAGACCGGCCATCGCAATCTTCGCCTGATTCATCTCTGCTCCCTTCTACTGCCGGGGATGTGTCGCCAGTGGCAGCTCCGTTACAAGATCCGGAACAGTTCATGAGCCTGCTCTGCATGTAGGGGCGGTCGATGACTGCCCGACGTTTCGGAGTGGACATCCTTGACTCACGAAATCTCACCCGGAAACGCTGGGCGGTCATAGCGGCCCACGCGATTGGTTAATCGCGACGCATCGCGACAAAAACTAGATCAATAACCGCTTTGTTGAAAACAAAGCGGTTATTGATCTAGTTCCTTGGGAGACCGCCCCTACAAAAAGGAGGAAGGATGTGTAACGAATGGCGTGGTCGTTACACGTACAATTTGTGTGGATGGCTTCCACAGAATTGAATGACGCCGATCTGGCAAAGCAGATCACGATGGGAAATGACCGCGAAGCTGAGGCTGAATTGTTCCGGCGAATGGCGCCGCGAGTGCGGCTTTACGGGTTGCGGCACCTGCGTGACACGCATGCGGCGGACGATCTGGTTCAGCAGGTGCTGATCACCACTCTGGAGGCTCTCCGCTCCGACCGGCTGCGGGATCCGGAAAAACTCGCGTCTTTCATGTTGGGAACATGCCGTATGACGGTCCTCGACATCCGCCGGGGCGCCCAGAGAAAACAGCGGCTCAACGAACAGTTTGCGGCGGAAATGCCGATAGCCGCCGAACCATCGCTCTTTTCGCTCGACAAGGACCAACTGGCCCGATGTGTTCAAGCGCTGAAGGAGCGCGAGCGCGCCGTGATTGTCATGTCCTTTTACGACGAGCAGACCTGCGCCGACGTCGCGGGGTTTCTGGGTTTGTCGGAAGGCAACGTCCGGGTGATTCGACACCGGGCTCTTCACAACCTTCGAGGATGTCTTGGAGGCGCCGCATGACCTGTTCCAAACCGATCGACGTGGCAGTCCTGGCAGATTACTGGAGCGCGCTCCTGCCCGAGGACGACGAAGCGAGCGTCGAGGAGCATCTTCTCGGCTGCGACACCTGCGGCGACCGCCTCCGCCAGGTTATCGCGATTGCGGAGGGTGTTCGCAACCTGGCCCGCGCGGGGACCTTGCGAATCATCGTGAGTGACGCGTTTCTTGAGCGGGCCGCTCAGGAAGGCCTGCGAATCCGCACATACACCGTGCCGGTTGGAGGACGAGTGGAATGCACGGTCACCGCCGAGGACGACCTGTTGATCGGGCGGCTTGCCGTGAATGTCAGCGCGGCCAAACGGGTGGACATCGCCATGTTCAGCGCGGACGGCACGGAGATCTCACGACAGATGGATATTCCTTTTCACCGGGCCACGACCAGCGTGGCATTCCAGTATCCCATCGACTATGCCAAAGCCGCGCCGTCGGAGGCGCTCATCTTCAAGCTGGTTGCCGTCGATGAATCCGGCGACGTGGTTCTCGGCGAATACACGTTCAACCACACCCGCACGATGCCGGGGCCGCCAGCCAGGTAAACGTCACAGAAGCGGACAATGGAGACATTTGGGGCCGCCGCCTGCCTGTAGGAACATGGATCAGCGCTTGCGGGGCGTGACGGTCAGGTCGATCCGGCGCACGAATGGCTGCCATTGACCGCCTGGATTTTTCGCCTGTCCTTTGAAAACAATCGTGCATTCCCCTTCGGAACGGGGGTTCACCACGACAAAGTTCGTACCGGAACTGACTGTCGCGACGCGCGGGTCACTGCTCGCCACCTCGATGTTCCGTGTGAACTCCGCCACAGCGCCCAGTGAAAACGAAATCCCGGCGCCGACCCGTGCCGTCCTGGCCACAGTCTTGTTGCCTTCGATTGGCGCCGGCGCTGGAACGGGTTTCGGCTTTGGGCGTTCCGGCGCGACAACCGTGACTTCGATCGTGTCGCTCACCGGGCGGGAGCCTTCGACGGGGATCGATCGGCCGCTCGGAATGCCGGTGTTGAAAACGCGCACGTCCCCTGAAAACGTGACCGTGACCGTTCCGGGATTCAGCCCCTTGATGGTCAGCGCGTTCTGACTCGAATTGAATTTCGCCTCGACGATGCCGGGCTTGTCGACGGTCACGCGGGGCCGCCCCGACAACTCGCGACGCAGGGAGCGGGTCTTCGTCTTGCCGACTTCCACTGTCGTTTCGTAATGATTGGCCTGAGCCACGGCTGCCATGCTCGCCAGAATCGCCAGGCATACCGCAAGCCGCTTCGCGTACGGGATCGAACTGATGGTTCTCATAACTGATCTCCTCTTTGAATGGCGGGGTTCATCCTCGCTCGAGCCGTGAGTGTCGAAAGGGCGGCCAGAGGTTCAAATCCCGCTTGAAAAAAAGCGCGCCCGTTTTCGCGCGCAAGGCTGAATGGGACAACACGGACCCGTGGTGTGGATGGCCACATTGAATCCGTGATGGGCGCGCGCGTAGAGTCGAATCATGATGAAGATGGTTCTTATGGCTGCCTTCGTCGCAGCGGGCGCCGGACTGGCGCTGGAGCCGGCGCAGGGGCAGCTGGAAAGGAGCAACGCCGTGGAGGGGTTGGCGTTTGCCTACGTCAACGCCGCCGGCACACAGCTACTCACGGTAGACGCTGGTGAGGAGGTCAAGCCGACCACGTTGTCGACCGCGATCTGCGGCGAGGCGCAGCAGTTCACGGTCCGCTACCTGCAGTTCCAGAAGAGAACGGCGCGCGATAACGGGCGGCAGAGCACCGGAAACTTCGGCAACGATGAGGGTCACCTATTCGCGATTGTGGGCGGTCGCGCAAATCCAGGGGACACCTGCCTGCTCGCTCCTTCAGCTTTCCTGAAAGCCGCGCCGGCCGTTCGCAACGAGTTCACCAGAGCGGAACGGGACGCGCGAGAAGCGAAATACGCTGGCACGGACGCGGATGCCCGCGAGCGGAACCCGGACCTCTTCATGCCGGCCGGCGCCGCCGCACAGGCGGCTATTCGCCGCATCGAAGAAGCGAAAGGCCGCGCGATCAAAACGTACTGGCCGCTCTACCGCTTCAACGGCAATTCGGAGGTCGCGGTCGTCGAGTTTCTCTCCATCGGCAATAGTCGGCTCGCCGCCCTGATCCTTGTGGAACCGGACCGTCTTTCGTTCTTCGACATGCCTGCGGACGGCGCTCAAGGGGACTGCTGGCGGGTGGATGACAGCTGTGTTCTGAATCCGTCGGCCATGGACGTTCCAGTGGTGTTCCGCGGGCCGGCGGGCATGCTCATACTGTTTACCTGGTGGGGCGCCGAAGGACAGGACATCACGCTGTTTCAGGCAAAAGAGGGTCAACTCACCAAGGTGGGGAACCGGTACCGATACCATTCACCCGTCTGACGGGACGTTCTCGCCATTCAACACAAGCCGCGTCCCAGCGTCCAACCGTTACAAGGGCCATCCAATGAGCGGAGCTCAACTGAAGGTAGGGATTTCAGGATCCTACGGTGGAATTAACCTCGGTGACGAAGCGATTCTGCACGTCATGCTTTCGCAACTACGCCAGTCACTTCCGGTGGAAGTGACGGTGTTTACGCGAAACGCGGAGGACACACTGCGCCGGCATCATGTCTCTCGAGCGGTTCAATTTCGAGAGCTGGCCAGGCGGGAGGCGCAGGAAATCATTGCGGAACTCGATTTATTCATTCTGGGAGGGGGCGGGATCCTCTTCGATGCCGACGCGGACATGTACCTCCGCGAAGTGCTTCTCGCTCACGAGGTTGGAACGCCGGTCATGGTCTATGCCATCAGCGCGGGACCGTTGATCGAGCAGGCGGTTCGGACCAACGTCCGCGAGGCGTTCAACCGCTGCGCGGTTATCACGGTTCGCGATCGTCCGACACGGCAACTGCTCGAAGACCTGGGCGTGGAGGGGCAGATCACGGTGACTGCGGATCCCGCTGTACTGCTGCCCGCAGAGGTTTTGACGCGGGACGAGATTTTGCACGCCGAAGCCATCGATCCCGACGCGCGGCTGATCGGCTTCTCCGTGCGGGAACCGGGGCCGGCCGCTCCCGATATGGACGCGGAGCGGTATCACAGCCTGGTAGCGAACGCCGCCGATTTCATGATTGACCGGCTCGACGCGGAGGTTGTCTTTTTTCCGCTCGAGAGAAGGAACTTCGACGTCCAGCACAGCCATGGCGTCGTGGGTCAGATGCGTCACGCCGGTCGGGCCACCGTTCTCAAGAAGGAATATACGCCGGGACAAATCGTGTCTCTGCTCACACGCTTTCAGTTCGCGGTCGGGATGCGACTGCATTTTCTCATCTTCTCCGCGCTTGCAGGCGTGCCGTTTACGGCGTTGCCGTATGCCTCCAAGGTCACCGGGTTTCTGCAGGAACTCCAGATTCCGGCGCCCAGTCTGGAGCATGTCAGCATCGGTGAATTGATTGCGCATATCGATCGCGCATGGGACGAGCGAAAGACGCTGAGCGAACGTATCCAGTCGGGTCTTCGGGATCTGCAGACGCGCGCGCTTGCCAATAATAAATTTGTAGTCCGCCTGCTGGCGGAGTCGAGCCCTTTGGCGACGGAAGGCGAAGCCCTTCCACCTGCAGCCTGATTTGGATCATGGGGTGAGCAACGCGGTGACTCGGGAACGAAGCACGGAGATTCTCATCGTCGGCGGAGGGCTGGGCGGCGTCGCCGGCTCGCTGGCGGCTCTGGCGCTCGGCAGGAAAGTGATCCTGACGGAGGAAACCAGCTGGATCGGCGGGCAGTTGACGGCGCAGGGCGTCCCCCCGGATGAGCATCCATGGATCGAGGGCGCCGGGTGCACGGCGACATACCAGCGTCTCCGCCGGGGAATACGCGACTATTACCGGCGCAACTATCCCCTGATGCCCGAGGCGCGATTCAATGCGCATCTGAATCCCGGCCTGGGCAGGGTCAGCCCCCTCTGCCACGAGCCCCGTGTAGCGCTTGCCGTGATTTATGAGCTGCTCGCGCCGTACCTGGCCAACGCGCAATTGGAGATTCTCCCGCTCAACCGGCCTGTCGCGGTGGAAACCGATGGGGACCGCGTCACGAGCGTCACGGTCCGGAACGTCGAGGGGCAGTCGCTGGTGATTCACGCGCCGTACATCCTTGACGCCACGGAACTCGGCGATCTGATCGCCCTGGGCGGCGTGGAACACGTCATGGGCGCCGAGAGCCAGCGGCAAACCGGTGAACCGCACGCCTTGACCGGCGATGCCGACCCGCTCGATCAGCAGGCGGTGACGGCCTGTTTTGCGATGGATTACCTTCCTGGCGAGGATCACACGATTGACCGGCCCGACGAATATGACTTCTGGCGCAGTTACCGCGCCAGTTTCTGGCCGGGGCCGCAGCTGGGCTGGGTGTTTGTCGATCCGGTAACCCTCGACGTGCGCCGGCAGGCCGTCTTCGGGGACGGGTCCGATTCCGGAAAGGAAGACCTCTGGAACTTCCGCAGGATCTTTTACCGTGGGCACTATCCGGAAGGCCGTTATGCGAGCGATATCACGCTGGTGAACTGGCCTCAGAACGACTACTGGCTTGGACCGCTCGTCGGTGTGCCGCCGGAGGAGCGCCAGACAAACATCCGGCGGGCGCAGCAGCTCAGCCTTTCGCTCCTCTACTGGATGCAGACTGAAGCCCCTCGCCTCGATGGCGGTTTCGGCTACCGCGGCATCCGCCTGCGTCGCGATGTGCTGGGCACGGAAAACGGACTGGCCAAACACGTCTATGTGCGGGAAAGCCGGCGTATCCGGGCCGAGTTCACCGTTCTCGAACAGTACATCGGCGTTGAGGCGCGCGCCGGCATTCAGGGCGCGGAACCGTTCAAGGACAGTGTCGGCGTGGGGAGCTACCGCATCGACCTTCATCCCACGACACGGCAGCGGACCTATGTGGATATCAGCAGCTGGCCGTTTCAGATTCCGCTCGGAGCCTTGATTCCGATACGCATGGAAAACCTCCTGCCCGCAGCCAAGAACATCGGGGTGACGCACATTACCAACGGGTGCTACCGGATGCACCCGGTGGAATGGAATATCGGAGAAGCGGCCGGGGCGCTGGCCGCGTATTGTCTCGAGAAGGCGCTGGTTCCGCGGCAGGTGCGGAACACGCCGGAATACCTCGGAGATTTTCAGCGCCTGCTGGAACACGAGCTGGGTCTGGTTCTCACATGGCCCGATCCTCGGGCCACGATTCGATAATCCCTGCCCTTCCCCGGTTGTCCATTGTCCATTGCCTGTTGTCGATTGTCCGATGAAGTTCTTTCATTGTTCGTTGGCCGGCTTGCCGTATCGAACAATGAAAGAGGACCATTTCACAA
>DASUFH010000363.1:0-22357 GCA_036274645.1 Terriglobia bacterium | reverse complement strand
GATCGTCCCGGGCTTGGCCACCACCTGTCCGCGCTCCACTTCTTCCTTCTTCGTCCCGCGCAGCAGCAGCCCGACGTTGTCGCCCGCCTGCCCTTCGTCGAGCAGCTTCTTGAACATTTCCACGCCCGTGATGACCGTCTTGAACGTCGGCGTGAAGCCCACGATTTCCATTTCCTCGCCAACCTTCACGATCCCGCGCTCGATTCTTCCCGTCACCACCGTGCCGCGGCCCGAGATCGAGAAAATGTCTTCGATCGGCATCAGGAACGGCTTGTCCGTAACCCGCTGGGGGATGGGAATGTACTTGTCGACGGCGTCCATCAGTTCGTCGATCTTCACCGTCCACGCCGGATCGTCGTCCATCGCCTTCAATGCCGATCCCCGGATCACCGGGATCTCGTCGCCCGGGAAGCCGTAGCTCTTCAGCAGGTCGCGAACTTCCAGTTCCACCAGATCCAGCAGTTCAGCGTCTTCCACCGCGTCACACTTGTTCAGAAACACGACCATGTACGGCACGCCCACCTGGCGGGCCAGCAGGATGTGTTCCCGCGTCTGCGGCATCGGACCATCGGTCGCGGCCACCACCAGGATCGCGCCGTCCATCTGCGCGGCGCCCGTGATCATGTTTTTGATGTAATCGGCGTGACCCGGGCAATCCACGTGCGCGTAGTGACGGTTGGCGGTCTCGTATTCGACGTGCGCCGTGGCAATCGTGATACCGCGGGCCTTCTCCTCGGGCGCGTTGTCGATCGAGTCGAACGAGCGGTACTTGTTCTTCGGATTGTGCTTTGCCAGCACCTTGGTGATCACCGCCGTCAGCGTCGTCTTCCCGTGGTCGATATGTCCGATCGTGCCCACGTTCACATGCGGCTTCGACCTGTCAAATTTCTCTTTCGCCATGGATCCGTTCTCCGATTGAGTTCAAAAGTTTCTCAGCAATATGAAGAGCGGGAGACGGGATTCGAACCCGCGACCAACGGCTTGGAAGGCCGTGACTCTAGCCACTGAGTTACTCCCGCTAACGGCGGCCCGCCGAACCGCACACCTTGAAAAACCGCATCGACCTGTCCGACATCACTCGCCCATACCCGCCGTCAACTCGCCTTCAATCTCGTCAAGTTCTCGTCAACTCTCGTCAATGGAGCCCACGACCAGGATTGAACTGGTGACCTCGTCCTTACCAAGGACGCGCTCTACCAACTGAGCTACGTGGGCCGGCTCCCCCATGGACAGGGGAGGATTCGAACCTCCGTAGCCCCGAAGGACGGCAGATTTACAGTCTGCTGCCATTAACCGCTCGGCCACCTGTCCGGCTAAATGCAAAATAGCGGCGCCAGCCGCTCACTGAGGAGCTGGCGAAGGGAATTGAACCCCCGACCTGCTGATTACAAGTCAGCTGCTCTACCAACTGAGCTACGCCAGCATCGACAAACGACGTAACTTAACACGAGCTTTATTGTCCGTTCAACAATTGAATTCTTTCACGGCCTTCTTCCACAGTCATCAAAACATACGATTTGGGGGTGAGCCCTGCGTTCCAGCCCCCTGCTGCGGGATCAGGTGCGCCGCGGACGCCTTGAACACCGCGGCAACCGCGGCGCCGCGGCGCAGGTCCATATCGGAAATCGCTTCGCGGGTAACCAGCGAACTCAGCATGAAACCCGCATCCACGGTGACCTTGAACAGCGCGCCAAACGGAACAATATCCACAACCCGACCGTCAAGCCGGTTTCGCGCGCTGGTCGCTGCGGGCCGGCCTGTTTCCAGAATGACATTTTCGGAACGAATGCACACGAAGTAGCTCGATTCCCCGTCACCGGGATCCGCCGCATGAATCTCCGCCGGCCCCACCCGAAGGTGAATGACGCCGTCTTTCCGCGAGACGACCGAGCCGGACGCGATCGTTTCCATTCCGACGGCCGAAGCGACTTCCGGATGAGACGGCCGGGTGAACACCTCTTCCGGCGTGCCCGCCTGCAACGCGCCGTCACGACTCATGACGATCAGGTAATCTCCCCAGCTCAGCGCGTCAACCCAGTCATGGGTGACAACGATGGCCGGGACGCCCAGTTCCCGCAGCGTCCGCGCCAGTTCGCCGCGCACATGACTGCGCGTGTCCGGATCCAGAGCCGACAGGGGCTCGTCCAGCAGGAGCAGTTCCGGCTCGCGCGCCAGCGCCCTGGCCAGCGCGACACGCTGCTGCTGGCCGCCGGACAGTTCGGCCGGCCAGCGGTCCAGCAGTTCGGCAACGCGCAGCGTTGCGGCCAGCCGTTCGGTCCGGGCATTGCGCTCCATCTTCCCCCCCTGGACGCCGAACGCAATGTTGTCTCGAACCTTGAGGTGCGGAAACAGCGCGTACTCCTGAAACAGATAGCCGATCGATCGCTGCTGGGGCGGGAGCCAAATTCCCCGCCGCGATTCCGACCAGACGCGGCCGCGAAAAACGACGCTTCCCTGCGTCACTTGCTCGAGTCCCGCAATGACCCGCAACGCCGTGGTCTTGCCGGAGCCGGACGCCCCAAACAGGATCGTCACCGCCGCGTTGGCCGGAATTTCCATCGCGGCGCGAACTCGCGCTCCGCTGGGAAATACCTTATCGATTTCCGCGGACAGAAGCGGCGGCGTCACCATGGATTCGCCAGCGGTTTCGTCCAGCGTCGCCTCTGATTCACGGCGTACACCACTGCCAGGATGGAAAACGAGATCGCCAGCAACGCCGCAGACGTTACCGCCGCGCCCGCATAATTCAGGCTCTGGACATCGTCATAGATGGCGATCGAAAGCGTCCGGGTCACGCCCGGAATGTTGCCCCCAACCATGAGAACCACGCCGAACTCGCCCAGGGTATGCGCGAAACTCAGCACTGCGCCCGTCACCAGCCCGGCCCAGGACTGCGGAGCGATGACGCGCCAGAATGTGCCCGAACGCGACACGCCGAGCGTCCAGGAAGCCTCGATCAGACGCCGGTCGACTGCGCCAAACGCCGCCGCCACCGGTTGTACGGCAAACGGCAGACTGTAGAGCGTCGACGCAATCACGAGTCCTTCAAACGTAAAAGCCAGGCCGTGACCGGTCCACGTCTCGTACCACTGGCCGATCGGACTGCGCGCCCCCAGCGCAACAAGCACATAGAAGCCCAGGACCGTTGGCGGCAGGACGAGCGGAAGGGCGACGACGGCCTCAATCAGAAACTTGAAGCGAAACCGGGAGAAGGCCAGCCAATACCCCAGCGGAATGGCAATCACCGCCAGCGTCAGAGACGTCAGCGCCGCCAGTTCCAGCGAAATGCCCAACGCCTCCCAGTTCATTCCCGTTCAGACCAGATCTTCATGTCTCGCGTATCACTCCCACGCGCCCTGGCCGGCGCCGTGGCGCGCGTCCCTCGATTCGCAGCCGATCATGATTATTGAAAGCCGTACCGTCGGAGGATCGTCCGGGCTTCGGCAGACTGAAGCCAGTCCACAAACGCGCGGGCGCCGGGGGACCCCTTCAGCAACGCGGCAGCCTGCTCCAGCGGCGGATGCAGGTCGGAAGGCACAATCCAGTAGCGGCCCGACCGTTTCATCGCGTCCGACATGGCCAGCGACAGGGCGACCACGCCGATATCCGCTGCGCCCGACTGCGCGAACTGCGCGGCCTGGGCAATGTTTTCTCCCATCACCAGCCGGGATCGAACCCGTTCGTACACCCCGGACTTTTCCATGGCGGCGACGGCGGCGCGTCCGTAGGGAGCATGATCGGGATTCGCGATCGCGATCTTGCGAATGGACGCGCTCTCCAGGGCGTTCATTCCCAGCTTCTCCAGATCGATCCCGGACGCCTGGGGAACCCAAAGCGCGATGCGGCCCACTCCGTAGACTCGAGCGCCGCCCTTCTCCGCGCGCCCTTCCTGCTCCAGACGCCGCGGATAATTGGCGTCCGCGGAAAGAAACACGTCGAAGGGCGCGCCGTTGGAGATCTGCGCATAGAAATTGCCCGACGAACCGAGCGTCACCCGGAGCGTGTGCCCGGTCGCCTTCTGGAATTCGGGGGCCATTTCCCGGATTGCGAACTGGAGATCCGACGCGGCCGCCACGCGGACCTCCTCCGCGGCCCCGGAATACAGCGTTTTCAACACCATCGCGTCGGCGGACGACAGGCCCGAAAATCGGACGATGTCCGCGCGCGAACCGAGCTTCTCCCGATAACGCAGGAAATACTTCAGAATGTCGCCGCCATACTGAAACGAATACATGATGTCGGCAAACTCGGCGGTGTGCGCCAGCCCCAGCGCGTGACCGATCTCGTGAACGCACGTGAGATAGACGATGCTATCCCGCAACAGGCGGTCGGAGGCGGCCGCCCGAGCCAGCGCTTCGCCCTGCAGGCGCGTATCGGGGGTAACGTGGACGCGCGCTCCCGGCTTGCCGCCCACATCGATTCGCGCCATTTCCCCGAAGTGTCCCTCCGCCGGAGAAACCCAGCGAACCTGCAGCAGGGCGCTCGCCGCCGTTTCGGCGCGAACGAAGTGAAGCCGGAATCCGCTTTCCCGCGACCAGGCCCGCAGCGCAAGTTCGGCCAGCTCCGGATCGCCCTTGTCGTATCCGGAAACTCCGGAACCATCCTCTATATAGAAAGGAATCGGCTGGCTGGCATCCATCCCCGCGGGAGCGGCCGAAGGCGCGGCGAAACTCGAGGCAAAACTCGAAACCGCCAGTAACACCGTGAGCGCCAGCCGCATTCGACTTCTAAGCCTCCAGGAGCTGCCTGGCCGTCAGCAGCGGATAGAAAGGATATTGTTTCGAAATCGTCTCGGTTCCGCCTTCTTCCCGATCGACCACACAAAACGTGGCGGCGACCTTGTATCCGGCCTCCTCCGCCTTCCGGCACGCGGTCAGGATGGATTCACCGGAAGTACAGACGTCGTCAACCACGACGACTTTCGCGCCGGGTTTTCCGTCCCAGCCTTCGATCGCGCGCTGCATTCCATGCCCCTTGGTTTCCTTGCGCACGATGAACGCGGGCAGCGGCCGCCCTTCGATTTCGCTGATCACCGCAGTCGCCGCGGCGATCGGATCGGCGCCCATGGTCAGGCCACCGATGGCGTCCGCCTCGATATTCAGCTCCCGCATCTTCTCGAGCAGCAGACGCGCAATCAACGTGGCGCCCCGCGGATCGAGCGTGGTCATGCGGCAATCCAGGTAGTAGTTTGCCCGCCGGCCCGAAGCCAGCACGAAGTCGCCGCGCCGGAGAGACTTGCGGCGGATGATTTCAGAGAGTTCGCTTAGTTTTTCGGACATCGATTAGGCAGTATAGCCGCCCGGTAAAGCCCGTCCCGCAAGAAACTTCACGGCCGAGGTTTGCACAACGGAAACAAACATGTGGAGTCCCCGTGTGCAGGGGGTCTCATCGTTCTACCGGCGAATCCGGCCGCCATTCCAAATGGGCCTTAAAGAAGGTCGGCCAGACCGCGAGACTGTAGCTCTGGTCGGCGCGCCATCTTTCAACTTCGCCGGCCCAGGCCGGCTGCCCGGCGCCATAGACCGTCCAGAAGTCCTGATAATCCCGAACGCCCACGTACAACGCGCCAGCCAGCAGAATTGCAGCCAGGCCTCGTCTGAAAGCGCCACGCTCTTCCCAGGCCGTCATAAAAAGCAACAGAACCGCAAGTCCTGGAAGGAAAGCGTATCGGTTGTGCGGCACTCCGTTCAGAGCGGTAGCGGCCGTGAATGCGCCCAGCAGAAGAAAGCTCACGACCAGCAATGTCTGCTGCGAGCGCAGCCGGCGCCAGAACAGCATCAGCAGGACCGCTGTCGCCACCACGCAGCCGATTGCGGCGAGGATCACCGGCGCGCCGCGTGGCGTTGAAATGGAAGCCTCGAGCACGGACGCGAGCCCCAGACGCTGTCCCCAGAACTGCGACGCCCGCTCGCCCATCACGCTACCCAGCACCTGATAGACGAAGACATTCACAACCGCGCTGTCCCACGTAAACGCGCTCGTGCGCGCCGCCGTCCCGCCGGCGCGCGCCTGATCGAGAAAGACGGCCAGGTGGACCAGGCAACACGCTCCGAGCAAAGCCGCGCGTATGAGCCGCTCCCGCTCGCGATAGATGAAGTAGGAAAGCGCGAACACGGGCGCCAGTACTGCCGCATAGGGCCCCGACAGCCCGCAGAGAAGAAGCGCCCCTCGATAAAACCAGATCCGTTTCGGCGACCATCCCGTCGTGTCCTGAAAGAGAAGAAAGAACGCGGCGAGTCCGGTCCAGTTCTTCGTGTGAATGCTCGTCAGCCAGATCTCGCCGCTCGTCGTCGGCGCCAGCAGCGAAACCAGGCAGGCGCCCGCAATCAGAAGGCGGCTGCGAAACAGATGAGACTCGCTGTACAGCAGCAGCGGATACGGCGCCAGCTGAACGGCAAACGACAGATACGTGGTCACCGCCGCCGCATACTCGAGACCGATCGTCCGCGAAACCAATGCCGCCAGCACAGTCATGACATTGGCGGAAAGCAGGTAGTAGCCGAGTGAAGGCTGGGAATAGAGGAGACTGCTGAGCGCGTCGTGGTTCAGGGCGTAGTTCAGGTAATAGACCTCTTCCGCCCAGATTCTCGGGTGAATCAGGAGATCCGGCCCCTTGAGCGCCATGAGCGCGGCGACAGCGAGCAGCAGAATCTCCCGGTAGTGCCTGCCCAGCGCCGCAGTGAATCCGCTGTCGCTCTCTCGGTTCATCGGCACGGCGAATGATGCTATCCTCTCGCCCGTGTTGTTACAAGGCAAGACCGGACTCATCATGGGGGTTGCGAACCGGCGCTCCATCGCCTGGGGCATCGCGTCCGCCGCGCAGCGTGAAGGCGCGCGTTTGGTTCTGACCTATCAGAACGAACGGCTGGGAGAGAACGTTCGGGAGCTCGCCCCGTCTCTGGGCGAGCCGCTGCTGGTCGAATGCGACGTGTCCCGCGACGAATCCGTCGAGGCCCTGATGACCCGCATCGGCGCGGAAGTCGGTCATCTGGATTTTCTGGTGCACGCGCTTGCGTTTGCTCCCCGGGAAACGCTGGGCGGCATGTACGCCGATACGCGGCGCGACGATTTCAAAACCGCGCTCGATATCAGCGCTTACTCCCTCGTCAAGGTGGCGCGCGCCGCTTTGCCGCTGATGGAAGGACGCCAGGCCAGCGTGATCACGCTGACGTATCTCGGCAGCGAACGCGTCGTCGAAAACTACAACGTGATGGGTGTGGCGAAGGCCGCGCTGGAAGCGTCGGTCCGGTACCTGGCCAACGATCTCGGGCCTCGCGGCATCCGGGTCAACGCCATTTCGGCCGGACCCATCAAGACGCTCGCGTCGTCCGCGGTCGGTGGAATCTCCAACATGATCAAGCTGCACACCGAACGCGCGCCGCTGCGCAAGGCGGTGGATCTGGCCGAGATCGGCGATGCCGCGCTGTTTTTCCTGAGTTCCCTCTCCAGGGGCGTGACCGGCGAAACGCTCTACGTGGACGGCGGCTACCACATTCTCGGCGTCTGACGCGGCGCGTTCCGGAAATCTCGCGGTCCGTCCTGCTCCAGACCTGAGCGTCACAGTTTCTCGACTGCCTCGACCGATCCGGGCGTTCGCCAGTACAGCGAAGCGCCGCCGTTGCTCTATACTGAACCGCGTGTTTCCCCAGAGACTTCTCCTGGTCGCCACTGCTGCCATATTTCTCGGTCACAGCCTGCTCGCCGGCCGCATCGAGAAAGCTCCGGAAATCCAGTCATCCGGCGCCTGGATCGGCGCCGAGCAGCCACTGAAACTGAAATCGCTGCGGGGAAGCGTGGTCCTGATTGATTTCTGGGCGTTCGACTGCGAACCGTGCAGGGAAAGCATGCCGCGAATACGGGAGCTGTACGACAAATACGCAGACAGGGGACTCGTCGTGATCGGCGTTCACACGCCACGAACCGAAGATGAGCGGGACGAGACGAAGGTCCGCGAGGCGGTCCGGAACCTGGACATCCGATTTCCGGTGCTCATGGACAACAAACAGAAGGTCTGGACCGATTTCAAGTGCGACCTCTGGCCGACCCAGTTCGTCATCGACAGACAGGGCTATATTCGGCTGAGCCGTGGCGGGGTCAACCGTTACGCGGATGTCGAAGAAGCGGTGGTCGCCGCGCTCGCGGAAAAATAGCCCGCTTCCCGCCTTAAGGAAAATTCAGAAAAGATTCAGGATCCCCGGTCAAACGCCCCCACTATACTCGCCGTCGATTTGCTCTTCTTGACGGAAGAGATCACCAGAAAAGGAAGAACTTCATGTCCAAAGTCGGTCATTTTAGTCACCGGTTTTCAACGTGGTGTCTGATCGGATTGCTGAGCGCCGCCATTCCCTCCGTCGCGAGCGCGCAAACCCCAGCGCCAGCATCAGGCGAATTGTCGACGCGGATCGGCGATCTGGAAAAGCGTCTCTCCGAACTGACTCCCAATGGAGCGGAGACCGCAGTCGCGGCGGTTGCGCAACCAGCCGCGCAGCGAAACCCGCAGGCGCCGGCGGCCAATACGCAGGCCATGCCGAATATGCCGATGCCCGCCGGGCCGACCGCCGGCGACCCGCAGAATCCGCTGGGCGCGCCACCGGACAGTACCGACCCGGCGGCGCTGCTGGATCGGATCAAGCGTCTGGAAGACCGAACCACGAACCTGGAATCGAGCGCAGTCCTTTCCGAACCGGAGACGCGAGTCAAAAAGGTGGAAGTTTACGTCGACAAGAACGGCGTGCAGCACGACCAGCCGGTCGATGGCGCCAAGAAGGAAGTCACCTACCAGCGCGAAAGGGTATATCGACGGCAGACGATCAACGAAAAGATCGAAGAGGCCCTGAGCGACGCGGCCGAACACAATGTGCAGGTGGGCGTGAACGCCGGGATCGTTGCGCAGTTTGCGCACCGTGTGAAGACAGTGGGCTCGCCCGTCGCGATGAACAACCACGCGTATGAACTGGCCTCCGCCGATCTGTTCTTCACGGCGGGCATCGCCCAGAACACGATGTTTTTCGCGGACGTCGTCGGACTCAGCGGGCCTCCACCCGATCTTGAACTCGGCACGATCACCCTGGTCAACGGCTACTCCGCGCGCCTGGTCAATCAGAACGAGTTGAACCTTCGGGAAGCCTGGCTTCGCACCGAACTTTTCAGCAACCGCGTTGCAGTGACGGCCGGACGGCTCGATCTGACGAACTACTTCGACCACAACATGGCGGCCAACGATGAAACCAGCCAGTTTCTGAGCGACGCGCTGGTCAACAACCCGGCGCTGGGTCTGGCGAACAATGGGGCCGGCCTCGCCGTGGTTTACGATCCCAAAAACGGCATCAACTTCAAGATTGGTTTCCAGCAGAGCAACACCGACGCCGTCAGTCTCTCGGAGTCCATCTACTCTCTGGCCGAGCTCGGTTACCTCGCCCGACTCCCGGGAATGGGCCAAGGCAATTACCGGTTCTGGTACCGGACCGACAACAACAATACCGCCGGTTACAACATCGGATTCGGCACGAGCGTCGACCAGAAGGTCGGTCCGCAGGTCACGCTGTTCGCGCGCTATGGAGAATCTCAGGCCATGGTCAAGCGCGACCATTTCTACAGCGGCGGCCTGGAACTGTCGCAGGGTCTCGGGTTCTATCCCGGCGACAAATGGGGAATGGGCTACGCGCAGACCGACCTGCAGATCGGCGGAAAAGAGCGGATGGTTGAGGGCTATTACAATTTCAGCCTGGCCGAAAAGCTCAATGTGTCGTTCCATGTGCAACACTTCCTGGAGCTTCCGGACGGCGCAACCCGGCTGGGATATCTGGTGCCGGGCATCCGGCTGCAGGCGAGTTTCTAATGGAAGGTTTGGGAGGAATTACTATGTCTAGGTTGAAGCGTTTTGTTGCCGGCGCCGGGTTCTTCGCAACGGCCCTGGGCCTCTCTCTCGGACTGCCGGGACTGATACCCGCAACTCGGGCCGCCGATGTGAAGGTGGCCGATCCTACATCCGTTGTGATGATCGTGAACCGGGATTCCAATGACATCGCGTTCATGGACATCAAGACGAAGAAGATCGTCGGGAAGACGTTCCTCGGAAACAACGTCAACCCGCATATGGTCATGATGTCGCCCGACGGGCGGTATGTCGTGACGGGCGGCACGCGCGCGAACAAGGCGTATATCATCGACGCGCGCACGCTCGAGCTCGTCAAGATCATTCCCGTCGATATCGCGCCCGAACATCTGGCCTTTTCGCCGGACAGCCGCTGGTACTACCAGGGTAATCCGGACGGCGATTCCATTTCCGTCATCGACATGCAGTCCCTGACGAAGATCAAGACCATCCCCGGTTTTGCCGAGCCCCTCAACGTCACGTTTACGCCCGATGGCTCCAAGGCGTACGTCGGCAATTACGGCGCGCACTGGGTGGGAGTCATTGACGTCCGGCGGCATGAACTTCTGAAAAAGATTCAGGTCGCGTCGGTTCCGGGGGTCGCGAAGCTCGATCCGGACCGCTATCTGGGAGAGATCAAGGGCATCAACATCGCGACGCCCACGCCCGACGGTCGTTATCTGTACGCCGCTGACGGGGACCTGGGCATGGTCGGCGTCATCGACACGCGCGAAGACAAGGTGATCAAGACGATCCAGGTGGGAAAAGACCCGTGGCGCGTCTATATGGGCCATGACGGAAAATACGCCGTCGTCCCGAACAACGGCGACGAGACCATTTCCATCATCGACGTTGCGGCGAACAAGGTTGCGGCGACTCTGGAAGCCGGGCCCGACATGACCGGCGTCAACTTCGCGGCGGGTAAAGCGTTCGTTATCAGCTCAACGAGCGGGTTTGTTTACGTATACAATATGTCGTCTCTCCGACCCGCGGGACGGATCAAACTCGGCACCAACGTCCAGCTGGAAACTGCGACGACGGATACGGCGGACCAGAAACTCTACCTTGCCGAATCCACGACCAATGAGGTCGTGATTATCGACGCCCGCACGGAAGAGATTGAGCGCGTCGGTAACGTGGGTTTGTATCCATGGGGAACGCACATCATGGACAGTAAGGACAATTACTGTCACTAGTTCTTCCCTGCGCGCACGCCGGCTTCGGCCGGCGTGCGGAGTCCTTAAGAGAACGTGAATTTCAAGACGACTTCGGGTCTGCGCCTCAGTCTCTCCTGTCTCCTCCTGTCGGCCGCGCTGCTCCACGCTCAGGGCGTTCGAGATCACACCAGGCTGAATACCCGTGGCGCGCGCGTGTCGGGCGATCAGGCGGCAGACGTTACCCTGACTCTCAGCAAGGTCGAGACGCGATCCGTCCAGCAAATCGTTCGCGCGGGCGGAACGATCGACCAGACGCGAAAGATACTTACGGCCACTCTCCCGGCGGCGGAAGGCCGCCTTGTCAAAGTGGGGCAGCGGGCGCGCGGATTCCCGCCGGAATCAAAATCCTCCATGTACCAGGCCCGGGTGACGCGGGTTGCCGAGCGCGACGGGCGGACGATGGTCGAAATCACTCTGTCGGCTCAAGGTGTACCGGGGTGGAACAACTACGTCATGGAGATCACGGCGGAACTCGGAGACCTGTTGTGCGTCCCCAGTGAAGCCATCATCGAAGAGGGCGACCATCGCATCGTCTACGTTCAGGAGAAGGACGGCGACTACGTTCCCCGTGTCGTCGAAACGGGAGTCCAGGGGGAACTCTACACCGAGGTGCGGGGGGGAGTTCAGGAAGGCGAGCAGGTGGTCACCTTTGGCAGCTTCTTCATCGATTCGGAGTACAAGTTGAAGCTCGCAGACAGGGATTCGGGGCGCTGAACGGTGCTCGCGAACATCATCCGGGGTATCGTCCGGTACCGGTTCCCCGTCCTTCTGCTCGTGCTGGCCTGTACCCTGCTCAGTCTCTATGCCATCGTTCATGCCCCACTGGACGCCATCCCCGACATCTCCGATCCGCAGATCGTCGTCTACGTGAAATGGCCTCGCAGCCCGCAGCTGCTGGAATCCGAGGTAACGGCCCCTCTCGCCCGGGCCCTGGTGGGATCACCCGGCATCCAGTCGATTAGGGCCACGTCCGACATGGGGTACTCGTTCGTTTACGTCATCCTCGACAAATCCGCAAACCGCGACAAGGCGCAGCAGCTCGTTCTCGACAAGATCAATACAATCCGGCCGCAGCTTCCTCCCGACGCCAACATTACGCTGGGACCCAACGCGAGCAGCATGGGCTGGATCTACCAGTACGCCCTGGTGGATCGCGAAAACGTACGGGATCTGCGCGAACTGCGACTGCTCAATGAAGGACAGATCAAGCCGGCGCTGCAGACGGTTCCCGGAGTGGCGGAAGTGGCGTCTGTCGGTGGCCTGGAAGAACAGTATCAGATCAAGATCTATCCCCCATTGCTGGCCACCGTAGGGGTTTCCCTGCGACAGATCATCGCCACGCTGCAGAGCGCCTTCCAGGAAGCGGGAGGCCGCTCGATCGAGGTCACCAACCGGGAATACCAGCTTCGCGGCGTGGTGAACAACGACGAAATCGACAAACTCGAATACCTCGTGATCGGGAGAACCAGGGATCAGAAGCCGATCTACCTGCGGGATGTCGGCTACATCCAGGTGGGCTATGACCTGCGCCGCAGCACGGCGGACCTCAATGGCGCCGGCGAAGTGGTCGGGGGGGTCGCGATCATGGAGCAGGACCAGAATGTCCTGGCGGTCACCCGGGCAATCGAAGACAAGATGCGGCAAATCCGGGAGACTCTGCCGGAAGGCGTTGAAATCGTCTCAACGTATGATCGCTCCGCCTGGATCTGGACGACGCTGAAGGAATTTTTCGGAACGCTGCTCACGGAATTTGCCGTCCTGATTCTGGTGACTTCCCTGTTTCTCGGCAATCTGAGAACAGCGGCGGGCCCCATCGCGATACTCCTGCTGAGCACGTTGTTTACGGCGTTGCCCCTGTTCGCCTTCGGTCAGACCATCAACCTGTTCTCCCTCGCCGGCCTCTGCATCGCGATCGGTGAGATCGCCGACGCCACCATCGTCCATGTCGAGAACTGCGCGGCGGAGCTGTCCATGCGCAGGAACCTGACCCGGGAACAGCGGCGGGAAATCGTCATCCATTCGATCACCCATGTCGCCAAACCGCTGACGTTTGCCCTGCTGATCATTCTGGCGTCCTTCCTTCCGGTGTTCTTCCTGGAGGATCGTGAAGCCCGCCTCTTCGATCCGCTTGCATACAGCAAGACGTTCGCCATGGGCTTCTCCACACTGCTCACCCTCTTCCTGCTGCCGATTCTCACGGTCTGGATTTTCGAGCGGGACCATCCGAGCCGTTCCGTGCCGTTCCGGCGGGCGCTCTCCTTCGCGGGCATCGCGGCGCTGCTCGGCGCAGGCTGGTGGTTCAGGGACACCGCCCGGGAGTTCGCCCCGGAACTGATCGAACTCGGAATCATCCTCATCCCCGTGACCATCCTCTGGATGGCGCGAAAGCGTTCCGGCGCGTCTCACAACTACCAGGACAGCAGTCTGATGCGCGCTTATCGCGCGGCCCTGGCGTTCACGATCCGGCGCCGCTACGTCTTCACGACCGCCGGCCTGCTTGCGCTGATTCCCGGCGCGATACTGCTAAACGGCTTTCAGAGGGACTTCCTCCCGGAAACGGACGAAGGTTCGATCCTGTACATGCCCACCACCCTGCCCGGTCTTCCCACGCGCGAAGCGGGCTGGGTGCTGCAACAGATGGACAAGAAGCTGAAGGCCGTTCCGGAGGTCGCCAGCGTGTTCGGCAAGCTCGGACGCGCCGACACTTCCACGGATCCGGCGCCGGTGAGCATGGTGGAGACGACAATTCTGCTCAAGCCCCGATCCGAGTGGCGCCCCGGGGTGACCAAGGGACAGATCGTCGCCGAAATGGACGGCGCGATGAACATCATTGGATACGTGAACAGCTGGGTTCAACCGATCCGGGCGCGAGTGATGATGCAAAGCACCGGAATCCAGACGCCGGTCGGAGTCAAGGTCAAGGGACCGGACATTGCCGTGATCGAAGACCTGTCGCAGAAGATCGAAGCCCTGCTGGGCTCATTCCCCGGAACCAAGTCGGTGATTGCCGAGCGCATTTCGCAGGGCTACTACATCGATGTCCAGAATGACCTGGAACGCATGGCCGAACACGGGGTCACCATCGACGAAGCCATGGATACGGTCCGGTACGCCATCGGCGGAGACAATATCCTCAACATCAAGAAGACCAATGGCGCGACCATCCCCCTCAGCGTTCAGTATTCGCCGGAATACATCGACACCGTGCAGAAGGTGAAGGGCGTTCCGATAGCCACCGGGGACGGACGATCCGTACCGATCGGAGACGTCGCCGACGTTTCGGTCCGAAAGCTTCCCGAAATGATTCGGAACGACAACGGCCAGCTGGCGGGTTACATCTATATCGACATCGGAAACGTGACGGCTTCCGACTATGTGGAAAAGGCCAAAGCGTATCTGGCGGAAAAACTTCCAATGCCGGTGGGCTACTCCATGGAATGGACCGGCCTGTACCAGTACACGGAGGCCGCCCGCGGGAGGTTGCGCGTCATTGTTCCGCTGACGCTGATCATCATCTTCGTATTGCTGATCGTGGCGTTTCGTTCGGTCGGCGAGAGCCTGCTGATCATGCTCTCCGTGCCGTTTGCGATGGTGGGCGGCGTGTTTCTGCAATGGGCGCTGGGCTATTCCATGACGACCGCCGTGATCGTGGGCTACATTTCGCTGTTTGCGATTGCCGTCCAGACCGGCATCATCATGGTGATCTTCATTCGGGAAGCTCTTGCGGAAAGACAGCCGGAAGAGTCCTACATCGACGCGGTCATCCGCGGATCCACGTTGCGCCTCAGGCCCAAGCTGATGACCGTGGCGGCCGTCATATTTTCGCTCGCGCCCATCGCGTTTTCGACCCGGCCGGGCATGGACATCATGAAGCCGATTGCGGCGCCCAGCATCGGCGGAATGATCACGTCGACACTGCACGTCCTGTTCATGACGCCCTGCCTGTTCGTCATTGTCGAGGATATCCGGCGCTCGGAAAGGTTCCAGCGCCTGGTGAAAGCCGCGGCGTCTACTCGGCGTTCACAGTAAACCGCGCCTTCTGCCCGGCGCCGAACCTGACGTCCATCTTCCACAGGCCGCCCATACTCAGATTGCCCCGGACTTCGTAACGGCCCGGCGTGGATGTCGCCTTTACTTCCGCGGCGCCCATCATCGGCCCCATGCCCGGCATGTCCATCACCGGCGCCACTTCGACGGCGCCGACATCCGCCAATTGATTGTCGGCTTTATTCAGGAACTCCAGCGTGTAGCCGCTCGATCCCTGCTTGATCGTCCCGGTTTCGCTCAGGAGTCGGACGGTGTAGTCGCCGGAGCGCTGCTCCTGGACCAGTTTTAACGCCGACGGATCGCCCCCGCCGCGGCAGGCGAAGAGTGAAAGCAGGACGATCGTCACCAGTGGCAATTGGACGTCTTTCATGGCTTCTATTATTCGGCGCCCCGCAAGCCGCCGGAGGGCCCGGCGATACCGAATCTGAAGTTTTCGTCAGAATCGGCGTGACGCGGAAACCATCCACTATACTGACCCCCGCCAGAAATGAAACACGGAGTGATCGCCGCCTTATTGTCGCTGGGTGTTCTGCTCAGCGTTTCCGACGCGCATACGCCGGGAGCGTACCTGACCTGGAACCGGGAGATTTCACGCGTCTTTTACGCCCGCTGCGCGAGCTGTCACCGGGAAGATGGGACGTCGTTTTCGCTGATGACTTACAGCGAAGTGCAACCCCGCCTGGTCCAGATCCGGGAACAGGTGCTGGGACGCAAGATGCCTCCGTGGGGCGCGGTCAAGGGATTTGGCGATTTTCGCAACGATGCGGGACTGACTCAGGAAGAAATCGAACTGATTGCGGACTGGATCGACTCCGACGCGCCCCGGGGAAACAATCCCGGCGCGCTTCCCCCCTTGCCCAGGTTCAAAAAGCCATCCGGGTTTTCACTCCCGCGCGAAGCCTTGCGGGTCAGTGGCGATCTTGCGCTTACCCGGCCGTTCATACTGGATGGCCTGTATCCCGAAAAGGTCGGCGGGAACGGAACTGCTCGGATCGTCGCCCGGTTTCCCGACGGGCGGATCGAACCGTTGCTCTGGCTCTACGAGTACCAGGACGCCTTTGCTCATCCGTTTCTGCTGCGCGCTCCGATTGAGCTGCCGAAGGGCTCTGTAATTCACGGTATTCCCAGCGGCGCTCAGATGGTTTTGCTTCCGGGAAAAAAGGCCGCGCCGAAACCAAAGTAGACGCGACGATCTGGAGGCTGGTGTGCGACCGTTTGCCCGATTCACAGGAATCATTCTGCTGCTGGTCATTGGCGGAGCCCTTGCCGCGCAAACTCCGGCTCCGACCATGACCAACGCCGCTGGCGACCTGGTCTGGGTGTGTCCAATGGACAAGGATATCCGCTCGATGGCGCCGGGAAATTGCCCGCGATGCGGCATGAAGCTGGCCTCGGGCATACCGGACCCGGTCGAATACCATCTGAATTTCAACGTCAGTCCGGCAGCGCCGCAACCACGGAAACCGGCCCGGCTCTCGTTTGAAGTTCATGATCCATGGAAGAACAACGTCGTGACGAAGTTCAGCGTCATGCACGAAAAGCTGTTCCACATGTTCATCGTCAGCGAGGATCTGGAGGTGTTCGTCCACGATCATCCGCAGTGGAAGGACAACCGCTTCCTGTTCGACTACAGCTTTCCCGAGCCTGGTCTTTATCGTGTCCTGGGAGACTTCTATCCCGAAGCGGCGACACCTCAATTGATTGCGAAGACCGTCATTATCGGCGGCACAGGAGCGATGACACCCCGGCGACTGACTCCGGACTCCTCGCCAAAGCAGGCGGAGAACCTGCGCGTGGAGCTCAAAAGCGTTCCGCAACAGCCGGTCGCCGGACAGACCGCCCAGTTACACGTTCGTGTGTCTCCGAGCGAGGGATTCGAAAAATACATCGGGGCGTGGGGACATATGCTCGCCGTCAGCGACGACTTGATCGACATGATGCATACGCATCCGGTCCGGGCAGACGGTCCCGACCTGCAGTTCGACGTGATATTTCCGCGCTCGCGAACTCATCGCGTGTGGCTCCAGTTCCAGCGCAACGGAGTCGTGAACACCGTCCACTTCGACATTCCCGTGAAGTGAGGAAATGGCGCGCCGGAAACGTCGCGGCTCCGACGAGTCGGGGGATCCCCCGACTCTCAGGCGGGAACGGACGGTCCTCACGGGAAGAGCGTCGAGGCTTTCCGCTGAATTTCCCTTGATTATTTCCGATAGCGCCGTATACATTGTCTGATTTTGCTTTTGGGTCCGCTAATGCCCTCATGAGAGACTTTGCCGGAACCGTTCGAGAATCTGCCGACATCGTCCGAGTGGTTTCGGACTATGGCGTGACGTTAAAGGGGTCCGGAGCCGCCTTGAAGGCCCTGTGCCCTTTCCATTCTGAAAAGACACCGTCGTTTTCGGTCCACCGGGACAGGAGACTCTTTCATTGCTTCGGGTGCGGCGTTGGGGGTGATGTTTTCGAATTCGTGATGCTGACCGAGCGGGTTCCGTTCCCCGAAGCGCTGAAGATCGTCGCCGAGAAATGCGGAATTCCCATACCGTCGAATCCGGGAAGTTTTGGCGAAGACAAGAAGGCGGAAGAACGCCGGCAACTGCTGGAACTATACACTCAGGCGGCGGCGCACTTTCGAGACATGCTGAACGAACCGGAGGGAGCGCCGGCGCGTCAGGCGTTGGCCAAACGGCAGGTGAACGCCACTTCCGTCGAGCGTTTCCAGCTGGGCTATGCCCCCGCATCCGGACTGGCGCAGACTGTCCGCACAAAGCTCGACCCGGTATCGACCGGACTGTTTCAGAAGAACGATCGTGGAGAAATTTTCGACCGTTTTCGCCGGCGTCTGATGTTTCCGATCTGGGACGAGCGCGGAAAAACGATCGCGTTCGGGGGGCGGGCGCTGGGAGACCAGGAACCGAAGTACCTGAACTCGCCCGAATCGCCGCTGTATTCGAAGTCGCATGTGCTCTATGCCATGCACATGGCGCGGGACGCGGCGCGCCGGAGCGGGCGGCTGGTCATGGTCGAAGGGTATTTCGACTGCCTGACCCTGCATCAGTACGGCGTCGAAAACGTGGTGGCGTCCTGCGGAACCAGCCTGACGCCCCATCAGGTGGCGCTGGCCGCCCGTTACGTTCCGGAAGTCGTCATGAACTACGACCCCGATACGGCGGGGCAGAATGCCATGCGCCGGTCGATCGACCTTTTGCTGGAAAAAGGGTTGCGCGTGCGGGTGCTGCGGCTCCCCGGCTCGCTCGATCCGGACGAGTTCATGCGAAAAGAGGGGGCGGAGGTGTACCAGCGGCTGCTGGATGGCGCGCCGTACTTCTGGCAGTACCTCATGACCGACGCCGCCAACCGGTTCGATCTCGAAGAGCCGTCGCTGAAGGCGGCCGCCGTCAAGGACGTGATGGAGCACGTGGCCCGGATCCAGGACCGGGTGGAGCAGCTCGAGGTCGCCAAAGCGATCGCACAGGGATTCAAGCTGCCCGAAGGACTCGTTCTGGAACGGTTGAATCTCAAGGGCAGGGCGAGAGATCTCGCGCCGGTTCGGAGGCCGGGGGCTCCGCAAATGACCCGGCGCCTGCCCAGCGCGGAACGGCAGCTCATCCAGGCGCTCGGACAGGACGCGTCCCTTTGCGAGGCGTTGCGTCCACTGGCGGAGGACGAATTCTGGAAAGACGCCTGGAGCTGGCCGGTGATTGAGCGGCTGATTCTGGATCCCCACAGCCTGGAAGAGACCCTGCGCGGCCTGGAAGACGCGGAGTTGCGCAAACAGGTGCGCGAAGCCGTTCTGGAGCCGGTTGGGCCGCTAACGATGGAGCATGCTCGAGCATCCATCCAGAAACTCTATGATGCGCATCTCGTCAAAAAGGAAAAGGAGATCCGAGAGAGACTCCAGCAGTACGGAACTGAAGCCGCCCCTGCGGAACTGCTTGAGCAACACCGGGATATCATGAGAGAACGAAGCCGGATGGTTGAGGCGCTGCGTCCGCGCGCCTGAGGGCGGCGGATGACCGGCACAACTTTTATTTTCGCCTTGGAGGCCAGATTTGGGACTTGAAGAAAAATACGATGAAGTACAGAAGCTGATCGATATCGGCAAGGAAAAGGGCTACCTCCTTTATGACGAGGTCAGCGACCTGCTCCCGCCGGAGATCAGCGCTTCAGCTGAAGACCTCGATGACCTGTTCTCCGCCTTCGGCACGGCGGGGATTGAAGTTATCGATACGGAGGACCAGAGCTTTGCCGGTCTCGACAAGATCTCCACGGACAAGAAGTTCGAGGTCGAGGCTTCCGAAGACGTCGACCTCGATCTGACTCCCGGAGCGCTCGAAAAGACCAACGACCCGGTCCGCATGTACCTGCGTGAAATGGGTACAGTTCCCCTGCTGACGCGCGACGGCGAAGTCGAGATTGCCAAACGAATCGAGCGCGGCCAGCTCACCGTACTCAAGTCCCTTTCCCGTTCACCCGTGATCGTCCGCGAAATCATTGGCCTGGGCGAGCAGCTGATGCAGGATCCCGGCGCCATCAAAGACATCCTGCAGTTCAGCGACGAGGAACTGACCGACGACAAGATCGAGGCCAAGCTGCAGGAAACGATCGAAGCCATCCTGATGATCGGCAAGGTCCATAAGAAGATCAACACGCTCCGCGCCAAGCTCGACAGCCTGTCCAAGGCCAAAGCGAAGAAAACACAGATCCGCCGCGCCCGCTGGAACCTGGGACGAACCCGCATCGAGTTGTCCCGGCTGGTACGCGCCCTTGAATTCTCGAACTCCGAAAAGCTCCGGCTGATGGAATTGATGAAACGCACCGTCGAACGGGTCCGCCCGCTCGAACAGGAATTGAGCCGCCTGGAGCGCAAGGCGGAACACGTCCGCAAGGAAAACCGGCCCGCCGTTCTCAAGGACATCCGGGCCGTGAAGGCCAAAATCAGCGAAATCGAGGAAGAGACCAAGACCTCCGCCCTCGACCTGCGAAGAACTCTGCAGACCATGATGGCGGGCCAGATTACGGCCGAAATCGCCAAGCGCGAACTGGTTGAGGCCAACCTCCGCCTGGTTGTGTCGATCGCCAAGAAATATACGAATCGCGGCCTGCAGTTCCTCGACCTCATCCAGGAAGGGAATATCGGCCTCATGAAGGCGGTCGACAAGTTCGAATACCGCCGCGGATACAAGTTTTCGACCTACGCCACGTGGTGGATTCGCCAGGCCATCACCCGCGCGATCGCCGATCAGGCGAGGACGATCCGTATTCCTGTCCACATGATCGAAACGATCAACAAGCTGATCCGCACGTCGCGGGCCCTGGTTCAGGAGCTGGGACGGGAACCGACCAGCGAAGAGATCGCCAAGCGGATGGACATCCCGGTCGCGAAGGTCCGCAAGGTCCTCAAGATCGCGCAGGAACCAATCTCGCTCGAAACGCCGATCGGTGAAGAGGAAGATTCGCATCTGGGCGACTTCATCGAAGACCGCGGAGTGGTTTCGCCGGCGGACGCGGTCATCAACATCAACCTCAAGGAAATGACCGAACACGTGTTGAACACGCTCACGCCGCGCGAGGAGCGGGTCATCAAGATGCGTTTCGGCCTGGAAGATGGCACCGAGCACACCCTTGAGGAAGTCGGCCAGAACTTCGCGGTCACCCGCGAACGCATCCGGCAGATCGAGGCTAAAGCGCTCCGCAAACTGCGCCATCCCAGCCGCAGCCGGCGGTTGCGGGCTTTCCTCGATGGAACGGGTCGCGACTAGCAGATGAAGGCCGCCCGCGCCCGCGAAGACGCCCGGCAACGGGGTTTCCTCGCCGGGAGCGGCCGTGACTAGGCTACAATGCCTGCGCTGAGGCGCAGGCTGTGACTAGGCTGCAAAGCGTGCGCTGAGGCGCAGGGCCCATAGCTCAGTTGGTCAGAGCTCCCGGCTCATAACCGGGCAGTCGTAGGTTCAAGTCCTACTGGGCCCATTGAAATCGATGAACGCCGATCTGAAACAAATCATCCGTATTCAAAGCATCGATCTGTCCGTTCAGGAACTTCGAGCCAAGGTGGAAGGTTTTCCGGCCACCTCCCGCAAGCTGGACGAAAAACTCAGCTCAGCGACCACCGCTCTGGACTCCGTTCGCGAAAAGATCAAGACCAACCAGGCCACCCGCAAGAAGCTGGAGGCGGAGACCGGCTCGCACGAAGCCAAGATCTCCAAATATCGCGAGCAGATGCTCTCGGTGAAAACCAACGAAGAGTACAAGGCGCTGCAAAAGGAGATCGAGCATGCCGGTCTGGCGATCCGAAAGATCGAAGACGACATCCTCGCGCTCATGATGGAGGCGGAATCCCTCCAGCAGGAGCTGAAACAGGCCGAGGCGCAGCTGAAGAACGACCAGCAGGCCGTCAACGTGGACCGCAAGGCGCTCGAAGAGGAGAACCGCAAGGACCAGGCGGCCCTCGACGCGTATCTGGAAGAGCGGAAACAGGTGGAGGCCGGCATCAGCGACGACGCGCTCATGACCCGTTATGAGCGCGTCCGCAAGGCTCGCGGTGGCGTCGCGGTGGCGGCCGCCCGGAACTATATCTGCGAAATGTGCAAGGTGCGTATCCGGCCCCAGGTCTTCCAGGAAATCCGCAAAAACGATCGCATCATTCCCTGCGACGCCTGCCAGCGCTTCCTCTACGATCCGGAAAACATGGACCACCCGTTCGAGGTCGCCTGACCCGGCCTTCAGCCTCCCGGACTACAACTCCCGCGGATTGGTCGCGAAGATCGTCAACTCGGTCGTGAACCCACGATCGTCCATTTCGAGCGTGGCGCGAACCATGCGCGCAATGTCTTCAGGATGCAGCTTCGTCGGATTCGGCTTCTGCTGGATGCCGATCACCTCACCGAAATTCGTGATGACTTCGCTCGGATTGATCAGAATCACGCGAATGTTGTACTGGCGGAGTTCGGCCCGCCAGCACTCGGTCATGGCGCGCAGCGCGGACTTGCTCGCGTAATACGCCGTGCCGTTCGGAGCGCCGCGATGGCTTGCGGTGGAGCAGATGTTGATGATGTTGCCGCTCTGCCGCGAAACGAAATGTCGGGCGGCCTCACGGCCCATCAGCATGGCGCCCGTAACGTTGGTGCGGAAAACGGCCTCGAATCCCGTGAGATCCATATCGACCAGCTTCTTGAAGACGCCGAAGCCGGCGTTGTTGACCAGGATATCCACGTGGCCGAAG
>DASUFH010000362.1:0-4411 GCA_036274645.1 Terriglobia bacterium | reverse complement strand
CGAAAGGCCGATCCGCTGCGGCGCCGGATTGCCGGCTTTGATCACGAGGTCGTCCAGCCGCGCGACCGACAACGCCAGGTGCGAGCCGCGCTTGTCGTCCACAATCGCGTGAATTTCATCGAGGATCAGCGTGCGGACATTGCGAAGCGCCTGACGGCTCCGTTCGGCGGTGAGCAGAATGTAGAGCGACTCGGGCGTCGTTACCAGAATGTGGGGCGACCGCTTCGCCATCTCCTGGCGCTCCGCCGCCGGCGTGTCGCCCGTGCGCACGGCGATGCGGATTGGAGGGAACAAGTGTCCGCGCTCGCCGGCCAGCGCGGCGATCTCCGCGAGGGGGCGTTCGAGGTTCTTTTGAATGTCGTTACCGAGGGCCTTGAGCGGAGAGACGTAGACCGTGTCGATCTGATCGTCCAGCGCGCCTTGAAACGCGCGCCTGGCCAGCCGGTCGAGACAGACCAGGAAGGCGGCCAGCGTTTTTCCGGACCCGGTGGGAGCGGAAATCAGAACGTTTCCACCGGCCTCGATCTCCGGCCATGCCTGGCGTTGCGCCTCGGTTGGCCCATTAAAGGACTGGTTGAACCATTCTTCGACAATCGGATGAAAAGTCATCATCTCAAAATCAGTGTAGCCGAAACGCTACGGTTACCCCGTCTCGCAGTGGCAGCAGCGCCGTTTCAAAACGGCTGTCCCGCGCCAGCAGGTCATTGAAGAGACGTACCGGTTCCAGATCGCCGCCGGTCTGGGTTGGATCGGCCACGTTTCCGCGGCGCAGCGTGTTGTCGGATACGAAGAACCCGCCGGGGCGGACGCGGCTGGCCGCCTGACGGTAGACGTCGGGATATCCTTCTTTATCGACGTCGTTAAAGATGAGGTCAAACTCGCCGGGAACGGCCGCGAAGGACTCCAGCGCGTCGCCGACCCGCAGTTCAATACGATCGGCCAGTCCCGCGCGAAGGAAGTAGTTCTGAGCGGCTCGCGCATTGTCCGGGTCGCCATCCGTGTAATAGACCTTGCCCCCGGGTCCAACCGCCCGCGCCAGCCAGATGGTGGAGTAGCCGATTGCGGACCCGAGTTCGAACACGCGTGTCGCGCGGATCGACCGGGCCAATTGGGAGAGCAGCGTTCCCACCACCGGGCCGACAATGGGAATCTTGTCCCGCGCGGCCAGTTCTTCGATTTCCCTGAGAACCGCGTCCCGTTCCGGAATCAGATTGCGGATGTACTTGTCGACGGAGGGCTCAGTAATCATCCGAAGAGAATACTGCATTCGGCAGACTCCGCGGCATTCCGATTGTCGTCAACTCTGGGTCCCCGTCTGCTTTGTAGGGGCGGTCTATGACCGCCCGGCGTTTCGGAGTGAGTTCCTGTGAACCAAGGGGGCCACTCCGGAACGTCGTACAAGCGCATGCTTCTGTTGTGAGAAGCGCCTTTCGACGAAATGGTTGCTCCGTTGCACGGCATATTGCGGCCACGAAAAGATTGTGCAGTCCGCTAAAAAATTGACTTCGGATGCTGCCCGAAAACATTTCTGCACGTCGAAGTGCGCTCGAGGTATACCACATGGACCAGAAAGACACCGGCTCGCCGGCTGTGTTTTCGACCGGCGCCAGCGTATCCGACCAGCCATCCTGGCTCATCTCCCTGCTGCGGCAGATTCGTGAATCGTATGATGACTATCGACACCCCCGAATACCGGCGCCGGTGACGGCGGCGCCGGATCCCGGCGGCGCGCAGGTGTTGATTGAAGGGCCATCGGTTCTGGGCTCGACGATCGCGTCGGTCCGGACGTTCATTGAAGACTGGCGCCGTCCTCGTTGTGAGGGCGCCGGGCGAGTCGAGGTCGCGGCGTTGTGGGCGGATCGGAGTTACCGGACGCAGGTGTTTACCTTTGCCGGATACGCGGCCACCGTCGTGATGCTGTTCGCTGCGCCCCATGGACTGCGATCCGTGTTGTCCCCGGACACGGTGATCGCAGTCCAGGAGAAAGCGGCGGATTCTCCACTGATTCTCCCCGATTCCCTCCGGGCCAGCCGGAAGGAGGTCACGGCAGTGGCGACGGGGAATGGCCAGGGTGGGGCGGAACCGCGGCGCCGATCGGCGGACGTTCCGGCGCCGGCCACGTCCGCCGAAACGCCCGGCGGCGGCGGGGGTGGCGGCAAACATGAACTCACCGAATCCTCCAGGGATCCATTGCCCACCTTTGCCCCGATCCAACTGTCTGTGCCGTCGGTTGTGGCGTTAAACGCGGATCCCGAGATCGCCGTCCCACCCACGATCGTGGCAGCCAACGCGTCGCCATTTCGCCTCGATCTTCCAAACCAGAAAATCGGCAATCCTCTGGGGACGATTGACGGTCCACCATCGTCCGGGAAGGGCGGTGGCGGCGGTATCGGTGAGGGAAATGGAACCGGTGTCGGTCCGGGGGATGGTCGGGGGTTTGGTCCCGGGTGTTGTGAGGGCACGGGAGGCGGACGTGGGAATTCCATTCCCCCGGAAGTCGGTCGATCGGGCCCTGGCGGGCCGGGAGGGCCGGGCGGTGGACCGATCCGAATTCCCGGTGGCTCGGTAAGCGCGCCCGTTCCGCTCATTCGTCCCAATCCCGCCTATTCCGAAGACGCGCGCAAGAACAAAATCAGTGGCAGCGTCCTGCTGGAAGTCGTTGTGCGGGCGGACGGATCCGTTGGCGACATCCGCATGGTTCGCGGACTTGGCCACGGCCTGGATGAAAGCTCGATAACGACAGTCAAAACGTGGAAGTTTCGGCCGGGCATGGAGAACGGGAAGGCCGTCCCGGTGAGAGTGACCCTGGAAGTCACGTTCAAGCTCCTGTAGGCCGCGGACTTCGTTTCTTTCTTGTAGGGGCGGTCTATGACCGCCCATTCCCCTGCCATTCACCTTAGCCAGGTCCATTCAACAGCGGACAACAAGCCCGCTCACAATGGACAACCGAGGGGCGCAAACTGGGAAATCCTCGGCCGATTCCAATTCATTCGCGCCCCGCCGATTGGGTTATTCTGATCTTCGATGACAGAATCCAACTACGACGCGGTGCTCTTTGACGCGGCGGAAACCCTTTTTACAACGCGTGGAACGGTAGGCGATTTGTACGCCGCATCCGCGCGCGACTTCGGTTCATCGGCCACCCCGGCGGAAATCCAGGAAGCGTTCGATCGCCAGTTCCGGCGTTCGGGTCCGGTCGACCGGCGGACGGAGAAGGAATGGTGGAAGGGCGTGGTCCAGCGGGTTTTCACGGATGTCGGAATGGTGAATGACTTTGACGGACTCTTCGAGCGCATCTATGACCGCTTTCGCGACGCCGGAGGCTGGTCCCTGTTTCCGGAGACGGTCGAGACGCTTTCGGCGCTCAAAGCGAAAGGTCTCAAACTGGGCATCATTTCGAACTTCGATTCGCGCATTTACAGTGTTCTTGACGCGCTCGAGATTCGTCCGTTTTTCGATACCGTCACAATTTCCAGTGAATCCGGATTCGCCAAGCCGCATCCGGGCATCTTCCAGTCTGCACTTCGCGCTCTGGCTGTCGCTCCATGGCGCGCTCTGTTTGTCGGCGACAGCCTCTCGGACGATGTCGAAGCCGGCGACAAGGCGGGGCTGGCAACCGTGCTCCTGGACCGCAACAACCGTTACGCCGGCATTTCATTTCCCCGCATCCAGACCCTCGCCGAGATTCCGGAACGTCTCGAAACACTAGTCTGAATCCTGCGGGCGGCGCGGCGATGAAAGCAACGTCTTCTCGCAGCTCACTCTGGCGACGTAATGCGTCGTCTGAATCCTGCGGGCGGCGCAGCGATGAAAGCAACGTCTTCTCACAGCTCACTCTGGCGACGTAATGCGTCGTCTGAATCCTGCGGGCGGCGCGGCGATGAAAGAGGGCCGCGCCGGTTTGTCCCGAATGTCTCTTGTTTGATTCGGATCAGCCGCTACGCCGCGGACGGCAGCGCCGTGCCGCCCATCTTGCGGATGATCTCCATGTTGGGCGCGTGGATGTTATAGACGGGATAGAACTGGATCTTCGGCTGACTGGTGATGCCGACCTTCTGCAGAACGGCGGTCAGCCGTTCCTTGTGAAACTTTTCAAAGGCCTGTTGCGATTCCCAGATATCCATGACATGCAGCGTGCCACCCATGAATCCGGCGGTATGCAGGATGTTGCCCGCGGCGGGGTTCTTGTCCAGATCCAGAGCGCGCATCACCTGGTTGTACTGATCCTGGGTAAAACCGCTCCATTCCATGGTCATTACGGTAGACATGATCGGCCTCCTATCTTTGATGGTTACAGTTGCGCAGAAATGACAGTGAGATGTGTGAGCGCAAACCACAGGAGGAAGGGGTGCTGTCGATGGAATTATATCGCGCGTTTCACATCCGCGTCGTCCCTCCCTTGTCGGGGCGG
>DASUFH010000361.1:0-5074 GCA_036274645.1 Terriglobia bacterium | reverse complement strand
ATCGCGCCATGAAGGAGAAGGGCGTCCGCGTCATCGGAGAAGACGGTGAATTTACGGTTCATCCCACCGTCGTGGATGACCTGGCGGAAGCGGGAACCGCGGACTTTGTGTTTCTCGGCGTGAAGGCCCACGGGCTTTCGTCGCTGGCGCCGAAACTGGGCTCGCTTCAGGGTCCGACAACGACGTTCGTCAGCACGCAGAACGGCGTGCCGTGGTGGTACTTCCAGAGGCATGGCGGCGAGCTCGACGGCGCGCGGTTGGAGCGGCTGGATCCCGACGGGGCAATCGAAGCGGCGATCGCGCCGGATCGGGTCCTGGGGTCGATTGCGTATTTCGCAACGGAGGTTACCGAACCAGGAGTCATCCGGCATGTCGAAGGCAACCGGCTGTCGCTGGGCGAGCCCGACAACTCGAAATCGGACCGCATCAAGGCGCTGAGTGAAGCGCTGGTGAAAGCGGGACTGCGAGCGCCGATCACCACGCGAATCCGGCATGAGATCTGGGTCAAGATTCTCGGCAACATGACGTTCAATCCGGTGAGCGCGCTGACCGGGGCGACGCTCGTCCAGATGACGTCGGATCCCGACGTGTCCACACTGATCCGCGGCATGATGGGTGAAGCCGAGGCAGTGGCGGCAAAGCTCGGCATCGAACTGCCGATTTCCATCGATCAGCGGATGGCCGGCGCAGCCAAAGTGGGAGCGCACAAGACGTCGATGCTGCAGGATATCGAAGCGGGACGGCCGATCGAGATCGAAGCGCTGGTCGGAGCGGTGATTGAACTGGGCGACCGGTTGGGCATCCCGATGCCGCAGACCCGCGCCATCTACGCGGCCACGAAACTCCTCGACCAGGTCCGGCGCGGACATTAGCCGCTTCGCGAGAACTCCCCGACTTTGCCTGTAGGGGCGGTCTATGACCGCCCACCCCTTCTGTCCCCCTGTTGTCCGTTGTGCGCTGGCTGTTGTCCGCTGTGTAATGGACCTGGCTAAACGGCGCAATGACCCATTGGCTTACTGGTCAATGGGTCAATGGGTCAATGGGTCAGTGGGTCAGTGGGTCAGGTTCATTACACAGTGGACAACAGCCAGCGCACGACGGACAACGGTCATACCCCTACAACCAGACGGGGACCCTCATCCCAACGCTACGGCGCGAGCGACAGCTCGCTTCGGAAGCGCGACGCTTCGCAGCGCGAAAGCCATGACGCAGGCGAGTAATGCGAGGACGGCGCTGCCGTAAAAGACAATCGTCCAACTCCCGTATTGTCCATACAGGAAGGCGCCCAGGGGACCGATGAACGACGCGACGCCCTTGGCGGTATACAGGAGTCCGTAGTTGGCGGTCGCGAATTTACTGCCGAAGTAGTCTCCGCTGGTCGACGGGAACAGCGAAAAGACTTCGCCCCATGTGAAGAACGTCAGGGCAATGGTGATGACGAACAATGTGGGAGACCTCTGTCCGAACATCACTACGGAAAGCAGACAGCCGGCCTGCAACAGGAAAGCCACCACCATGGTCATCTCGCGACCGAGCCGGTCGGAGAACCATCCCCAGAATATGCGACTGGCCGCGTTGGCCAGGGGGTTGATGAAATTGATCGTCGTCAACACGACCGTAGTCATGCCCCAGGATTTGACGATCGACCCCTGGTTGGTAGTGACGAACAGGCCCCCTGCCGCCATGGCCACAAACATCACGTATAGAACGTAGAAATGGGGCGTGCCCAACATCTCCGGTGTGCTGAGGTTCTCGGTATTTCTCCGGGATTTCGAAACGACAGCGGAAGCGACCGGTCTGGGTGGAGCGAAATCCGGTCCCGGGTGCCGTAGAAACTGCGCCACCCCTGTGATCACCGCTCCCTGAATCACCCCGGTAAAGAGGAACGCCGCGGAGTATCCCTGCTGGCGAATAAGATACGAGATGATCAGCGTGAACAGCGCCGTACCGCCGCCAAACCCGGCCGCGATGACGCCGGAGGCAAAACCTCGACGCGAGGGATACCACTTCAGCGCGGATCCGATCGATCCGCTATAGACAAAGGCGGCGCCAATTCCCGCCAGGACGTAGAAGAAGTAGAGTTGCGGCAGCGACGTCGCGTAGCCCATCGCGCTCCAGCCCACACCGCACAGAATTCCGGCAACGGTAATGAACCCGCGCGGGCCCAGCCGGTCGATAAACCAGCCGTCCAGCGGCTGAACGAACGTCTGGAACAGCGCGAACAGAAAGAACGCGAACTGAATTCCGGGCAGTTCCCAGCCCCGCGCCTCGCGCATGGGTTCGACGAACAGATTCCAGGAGTATTGCAGGCTGGAAATCATCGCCATGGCGATCAAAGAAAGAATGAGCTGCGCGGCAGGCTTCTTCACACTTTGCTCCTATCTGGTTTTGCCAAGGTATTCTAAAGGGCGCGGAGCCTTTCTATGCCAATACGCGATCCCATTCAAGCGCGGATTTCACTTTGGAGCCGGCATGCATCCTGAGGGCGGCGCGGGAGTTCAGGCGGCGCGCGCCGCAAACGGCGCGACGACTTTTCCGAGCGCGGCGGAATACGCGGCCCGCTTCACCGCGCACGGCGGCGCGGATCTCCACTATCTCGCCATTCACTACCGGCGATTCTGCGTCACCAAAACCATCTTCGAATCCACCTGGCGGCAACGGGGCCGGCGCCTGCTCGATATCGGCGCGCATTTCCTTCATCATTCCCTGTTGTACGCGCTTGACGGATACGCCGTAACTGCCGTCGATCTGCCGCAGGCGATCAGTTCTCCGCAAACCGCGGCCCTGGCGCGCGCATCGGGAATCACGCTGATCGAAAACGACGACCTGGAAGATCCCGCCGGCCTGCGACGCCTGCCGGAGGGTTCGTTTGACGTGATCCTGTTTACGGAAATCATCGAGCACCTGACGTTCAATCCGGTCGCGATGTGGCGCGAGCTTCACCGCCTGCTGGCGGTCGGCGGACGCATTGTGATCACCACTCCGAACCACTATGCGCTGGGCGGACGGTTCTGGGATTTGCGAAGGGGACTCGGCCGGATGGGTGGCGGCGTCACAGTCGATGAGATCGTCGGTCGCCATACGCTCGGACAGCACTGGAAAGAGTATTCGCTTGGGGAACTGCGCCGCTACTTTGAGCTTCTGTCGCCGGACTTTGTCATCCGGAAGGCCCTTTATGTTGAAGCGTTCGACGATCCTGAAGCGCGCCTTCCGCTACGGATGCGACCGGGACGTTTCCTTTGCCGCGCTGTGCCGCTTCTCCGTCCCAACCTGCACATGGAAGTCGAACTGACCGGGAGACAACACGGCATCGTTGCGGTTCCGCGCTGGTAGGCGGCCGGGGCGCGGTTTATAATCGGCGGCCTTAAGGAGACCAGGATGCGGAATTGGATTCTGGCTCTGGCGATTGCGGCCGCTTCGGCGTCCCTGGCCGTCAGCCAGTCCAGAGGCGACACGACATTGCAGGCGCAGCTGAAGCGGGTTTTTCCGGGCGCCATGGCGTTTTCGAGCAAGCAGGCTGGACCGCCGCCGCATTTTGTGGCGTATGCCGACTCCGGTTCCAAAACGGTGGCGGGATATGTGTTCTGGACCACGGAAGTCGAGCCTCTCGAACGTGGATATGACGGCCCGATCAAGATGCTGGTGGGAGTCGACACAAGGGGACTCCTGACCGGGGTTCTCGTCGTGGAGCACCACGAGCCGTACGGAAACTTTTCGGTTGAACCGCCCCAGTTTGCGCGGCAATTCGTGGGCAAGGACATTCGGGATCCCTTCAAGGTGGGCTCCGACGTGGACGCGGTATCGCGCGCGTCGATCACGATCAACAGCGCCACCCGCGCCATTCGCAACGGCGCGCGCCGCATCGCCCGCGCGCTCATCACGCCGCCGGGCGCAGGCAAGTGAACGGACCTTTGACGGGCCGCGGCATCCTGGCGCTGCTCCTCCTGACCACGGTATGCGCGTTCGCGCCGGTTTCCCGCGCGAGCGCGGCGGTTAGGCAATCAGTTGGGCAATCAGTTGCGCAGTCGGTTGCGCAATCGGAAGATCCTCCGGCGGCCGGCGCGCAGTGGGATTTCGGAGACGAAGAAGAGGAGGCCGCGCCCAGCTGGACCGACGATCTCCGGGAACAGGCGCCGGGCGTCATCCTGCTGACCGGCTTTTGTGTCCTGACGCTCGTCGGATTCCTGCGAAAGAGCGAACGGCTGAAATGGATCACGATGGGCGCGTCTGTCGTGTACCTCGGCTTCATGCAGAGCCAGCTCATCTCCGTCGTCAACATCTTTGCGCTGACCCAATGGAATCTGCCCCAGTTCCGGCACAACCTGGCCTGGTACGTCTTTGCGGTATTCACGCTCGTGACAACGATCCTGTGGGGCCGGATCTATTGCGGCCGGGTTTGCGCGTTCGGATCGATGACGCAACTGCTGGACAAGATCGTTCCCGCTCGGCTTCGGATCGAGATTCCTGCAAGGATTGAGCAGCGGGCCAATTACATCAAGTACGGCCTGCTGGCGGGTGTGGTCGCCTATTACCTGGCGACGCATGACATCTCCATCTACCGGTACGTCGAGCCGTTCTGGCTGTTCTCACGCGCCGCGTCGACGGGATTGTGGATCGGCCTGGCGGCGCTGTTGATCGCAACAGTGTTCGTCCGGAACCTGTACTGCAGGTTTCTCTGTCCGGTGGGAGCGTTCCTGGGGCTGCTCTCCAACCTGACCGTCTTTCGCATCAAGCGGTGGGGAGAGTGCAACACATGCCGCATCTGCGAGAAGGCTTGTGAGTGGGGCGCCATCCGCGGACCGAAGATCGTGGCCAGCGAGTGTGTGCGCTGCGACGACTGCGAACGGCTCTACGACGACAAAGAGAAGTGTCCGCACTGGCTGATCCTGGCGCGGAAGGCGAAGAAGGAAGCGACCGCTCGCGCCAGCGGATAGCGAGAGGATGGGCTTCCTCCGGTTTTCCATTTTCCATTGCCTTGTTATCGATTGTTACTTGAACTTCTTAGATTGTTCCTTGGTCGGTTTTCTTAACGAACAATCTAAGAAGTTCAAGTAACAATCGATAACAAGGCAAT
>DASUFH010000360.1:0-5117 GCA_036274645.1 Terriglobia bacterium | reverse complement strand
GAACATTCCCGATACCACCCATGTCATTGCCATATCGGAGCTCAACCTCAGCGGGGACTCTGCTACTAACCCTAACATAGTTGTCAGCAGTCCATCGCCAAGGCTGAACAGAAATAGTGCAAAACAGCGGGTTAACGGCTGCTCGACATTGAATTTCCCGCCGGCGGAAGCGGCAATGAAGCCAAACAGGGTCTTGCTGAACCCGTTGGCGCCAAAAGCCCCTCCCGAAAGACTGTCCTGCATTAAGCCGACCCAACTGCCGATGGCGACCGAGGCCACCGGGTTACTCAGGGTAAAACCATAAAAAACGGAAAAGATCAGGGGTAGATCCAGGAACCGGAAGGTCCCGAAACGCAGGGAAAGAATGCCCTGGGCGGCGGCCACCAGAATAAGCAGAAACGTGATCTGGACCGCAACCTTGATCCGGTTCACCTGAATCCGCATCATTCAGCGAACAATCCCGGAAGTGTTTTCCGGCGTGATATCGGGCATGGCCGGGGGCTGTTCGACGACGCAGATCACCTCTTCCAGGCGGCCGAAATCGACGCTCGGCCGAATCAGCACCTTTGGGTAGAGCCCGCCGGCGTCGCGGGGACCGACGGAAGCAATGGTCCCCACGGGAAGGCCTTTCTGATGAACGCCGTCCAGGCCCGACGTGACCAGGATGTCGCCTTCCTTCAGTTCGGTGTCGTCTTCAATGTAGTCCAGTTCCAGGAAACGGCTTCCGTTGCCTCTGACAATTCCCTGCTGGCGTCGCTCGCCGACCAGCACGCCGACCGCGCTCTCCACATCCACCAGCGTCTGGACCAGCGAGGCAAAATTGGACGCCACGATGATCCGGCCCGCCACGCCATCGGGAGTCACCACAGCCTGGCCTGTCTCGATCCCGGACGAACGGCCCCGATCAATCGTCAGGGTCTGTCGGCCGGTCGACGCGTCCCGTCCGATGACCCGCGAAAAGACAACCTTCCCGATTCCGGAGTCGGCAAAGCCCAGATCCCGGCGGAGCCTCGCGGCTTCGAGCAGCTCCTCACGGCTGGCCGCCGCCTTCATGCGCAAGTCGTTAATCTCAGCCTGAAGTCTGGCGTTCTGCCTGTACACGCCACGCAGATCCACATACGCGCCCCAGACACCGCTGACACCCTCCCCGGTCCGGTCCACCAGTTTCTCCATCGGCGCCAGAATCTCGAGCATCCAGGCGCGAAGCAGGCTGGTATCCGTACGATGGGTCGCGGCGACAGAAATCAGCAGCACATGCGCCGAAAGCGCCGTTACCAGAACGATCCAGGCTGACTTCGGGGCGGGCAGAACGGTTTTCATCTCGGCCGCCCCGCCGTCAGCTCACCTTGATCTTCTGCAGCAGGCTGAAGTCGTTGAGCATCTTTCCGGTACCCAGCACCACACACGAAAGCGGGTTCTCGGCCAGGGTCACCGGCAGGCCCGTCTCCTCCCGGATGCGCTTGTCGAGATTCCGGATCAGCGCGCCGCCGCCCGCAAGCACGATGCCCTTGTCGGCAATGTCCGCCGACAACTCGGGTGGTGTGCGTTCCAGAACGACGCGGATCGAATTCACAATGATGTTGATGCATTCGTCCAGGGCCTCGCGGATTTCCTCATCGGAAATCGTGACGCTCTTGGGAACGCCTTCCATCAGGTCGCGTCCCTTGATTTCCATCGACAATGGCTGTTCTAAAGGATACGCCGAACCGATCTGAATCTTGATCTGTTCGGCCGTGCGCTCACCGATCAGCAGGTTGTACTTCCGCTTGATGAATTGCGTGATCGCCTCATCGAGCTCATTCCCCGCCACCTTGTCGGAGCGGCTGTGAACGATTCCCGACAGCGATATGACCGCGATTTCCGTGGTGCCGCCTCCGATGTCGACGATCATGTTGCCCGACGGCTCAGTCACCGGCAAACCCGCGCCGATGGCTGCGGCCATGGCCTGCTCGACCAGATACGCCTCGCTCGCCTTGGCTCGCACGGCGGAATCCTCCACGGCGCGTTTTTCCACCTGCGTGATTCCGGACGGCACGCCAATCACGATCCGCGGGCGGACCAGCAGCTTGCGGCTGTGCGCCTTGCGGATGAAATAGGTCAGCATCTTTTCGGTAACCGTAAAATCGGCGATGACGCCGTCGCGCATGGGCCGAATGGCAACAATATTTCCGGGCGTGCGGCCCAGCATGTCCTTCGCTTCCTTGCCGACAGCCTCAACCTGATTGGTGACCTTGTTAATGGCGACAATCGACGGCTCATTGACGACGATGCCGCGGCCCTTGGCGTACACAAGCGTGTTCGCCGTTCCCAGGTCGATCGCCAGATCGCTGGAAAACACACTGAAGAATGGGCGGAGATTCATGAACTCTTATCAGGCTCCTTAATACTGAGAGTCCGGGGGCGGGATTCTGTCCGGATCAGTGGAATCAAATCTGGGTGCGTGTTCTTGTTTTGCGGCACGAATTGCATTCTAAAACGGGGCTGTCTGTCCCATAGAGTCGGTTCCCAAAATGTGCGATACCGCATTAACCATAGAAATTTAAGGGCATCATGCCGTCATTCGGAATATATCCGGGCGGCGTAATCAACACAAGATCACATACCGAAAGATGGGAGGCTCGCACCGGATGGCCATTTTTCACATTGATGTCTCGAACTGCCGCTTTGCTTCTGAAGCGCATGCCCGCTGAGCATTTTCGGTCCCCCAAAATGCTTCCATTCTGCGAAGCCCTGATTGTTTGCCCTCCCCTGGACGATCCGCCGCTTGCTTCGTGGCGCGATTCTTGCTTTCCCGGTGTATAGTTCCGGCCTATGCAACGCAGAGACTTTTTACGCAGTATGGCGGCGCCCGTGCTGACAGCGCCTTTCGGGCTGTCCCCGGCGCTCGCAGGTCAGGGTCCGGCCCCCGCCCGTACACACGTCCCGATCAAACAGAGCGTGATGAGTTCGGTCTGGCAGGGCCTCAACAATTCCTTCGAGGACAGGTGCAAGATCCTCGCGCGAATTGGATTCAAGGGCGTCGATCTCCCCACCGAGGCGCAGATCCCGACGCTGAAGCAGTACGGACTCACGCCGGCCATGATGACCGGAACGGGCACCAGTTTTCAGAACGGTCTGATCCGCAAGGAAAACCACGATGCGATCGAACAGGCGACACGCGCGGGCATCGACATGTGCGCCCGGGTGGGCTGTCCGAACCTCATTGCCCTGCCCGGAGAACGCCGCGGCATGTCCCGGGAGGAGGGCGCCGACAACACCGTCGCCATCTTTAATCGCGTCAAAGGGTACGCCGAGGAGAAGGGTGTCAACCTGTGCATGGAGATCACCAACTCCAAGGTGGCGGCAGACCAGCGCACGGATCAGGTGTTCGACCGGGTCGGCTGGGGACTGGACGTCTGCAAGCGCGTGAACTCCCCGCGCGTCAAAATCGTCTTCGACATCTACCACGCGCAGATCTCTGACGGCGATGTGACGCGCACCCTGCGCGACAACATTAACCACATATGCCACATTCACGTGGCGGGCGTGCCGAGCCGAAACGAGATCGACGACAACCAGGAACTCAACTACCCGTTCATCGCCAACGCCATCGCCGACCTCGGATACACCGGTTTCGTGGCGCATGAATATCGGCCCAGCGCCGGTCGCGACGTGATCAAAAGCCTCGAGGAATGCTTCGCGATCATGAACGTCTAGCGGATCCCATGCTGGGCAATCCATGGACAATGAAAAACCTGGAAAAGGACGGCCAGATGCGTCCTGCAGGTCCGGGTCAGTCCGTCGCCTATCGGAAGTTGGTCAGTTCAGCGATGCGGCGATCGAGATCCGCAACGGCGGCGTCGAGCTGAGCCCGACGCATCGGGTGAGCAACCAGCTGTCGCTGGCGCTCGAGTTCGCGCCGCGCCAGCTCAAGCGATGCGACCTGTCGAGTCTGCTCCGGCTTCTTCTTCGGGCCAGTGTGCGATCTGGACCGTTCCTCCTGTAGTTCTTCCATCCTTTCCTGAATTCTTGCTTCGGCGTCGATCCAACCTTCACCGGCGTCACCCATGCAACATCACCTCATATCCGAGAGTAGGCCCGGCGCAAAACCGGCGCAACAGGAAACCGTGGCAAAGGAAACCGTGGCACAAAGGGTTGCGGAGTGTTGACACGATTCTGCCAGAGGGATCCGTCTGCAATGCTTCCGCCTGCAATCACCTTCCTCAGGAGACGATTTCACATGACACCTGGAAACAGAAAGCGCATACATTTCGGCGCGACCGCCCTTCTGGCTCTCGCGCTCCTGCCGCCCGTCGCGCCTGCCAAGGCGCAGCGCGTCAAAGACACGTCGACTCGGTACTGCTCTATAGCGTCAAGGCGAAAAACGCCAGGGCGGCGCAGAAGAGCCGCAACTACTTCAGTTCCATCGGCTCCATGATTGCGCCAAGGAAAAGGATGGCGCCGGTCTGGCGATCCCGAATGGCCATCAGGAATGGACGATCGGCAACAAACGTAAACGGCTGCTGGGGATTGATCTGGACGGACGTCACACTGATACCGACCGACGTCGCCGCGGCGGCCTCCGTGCCTTCTTCATTGACCTCCACGACCGCCTTGTGCCGGACTTCCGAAATATAGAGATCCCGCTCCTTCCGCATGCCGCTGAAGTCCGCGCGATCCGGCTGGAACGCGGTCGGCATCCCGAGACCTTTCAGCGGATCGTTCAGCATCACGCTGAAATCCAGCTTGAATCGGGGAATGCGGACTTCTCCCGGCGCCTGCCGCAGCGCTCTCGTCCATTCATTCCATTTATCGAAGGTGAGTCCTTTCAGGAACTCGTCGATGGAATACCCGGTATCCGGAAGAAACAGCGTCGCGTTGGCCCCGCCCGTTCCGTAGGGCAGTTCGACGGCCTGGAAACGGTCTCCGCGGTAGTAGGAAAACCGGCCGGAACGCGCCATCAGCGGCATCGGCTTTTCCCTGCCCCCGTTGAGATGGAACGTTTCGCTCTTCGTTTTTGCCTTGTCGAACCGAGCCTGCCACTCGCCCTTGAAGTAGACCGCGTTGATAAGAAACAGGACCTGCTGCGCGTCGATCTTGTCGATGATGGACGGTATGTGCCCCTTCGTATTGCGGCT
>DASUFH010000359.1:0-2600 GCA_036274645.1 Terriglobia bacterium | reverse complement strand
TCTGTCCCTAATTCCCATCGGGCAACCGGGAGAGAGACGAAATCCCCCCGTTCCAGGATGAATCGAATTGATCGCCGATCAACGTTCCTTCAACTGGCACATGGTCTTCAGCTGGCTGCGGTAGATCTGGCGCACGCGCATGAAGAATTCCTGGTAATCGGACGACTGATAATCGGGGTATGTCCAGGGAAAGAACTGGAACGTGTTGTTACTGAACCGCATGGTGACTTCGCCGAAGATGCCATCCCCCAGATAGATCCGGTGATAAAAGTTCTTTGTCGACGCCAGAACCACTTTGGCGTTCTCCAGGTAGCCCGGGTCGAGGTTTACGGGCCGCGTGACCTTGCCGCCGCGTCCGGCGAACTCGCCTTCCAGCGCATTCGTCACCTGTTTGATTTCAGGAAGTCGCTGCGCGTCGATGAGTGTCGTGAAGGAAAAAAACACGCGATCGATGGAGAACCCCATCTCCTTCTCGTAGTAATCGGTAAAATCAAACGGCAGGGTTTCCGAACGATGATCGATCGGGCCGTAAAGGGCTGTCAGGCGCTCTTCGATTTCCGGAATCCAGGAACGGCTGGAAACCAGCGCGCCCGTGAACAGTTTGACGGGATTAAACTGATGAATAGCGCCCATCGGAAGTTCGAATATTAAGCCATGCCGCAGCGACCGGACGAATTATCGTTGAAGGACATCCGCGAAATGTATGCGGCTTCCGGCGCGACGGTCCCCCAGGGGCTGTTGCGGCGTCTGGCGCGGGATCCGCGCGCGGGCGCGCGGCAGTTGTACCGCGTGCTGGCGCGGCGCAGCGAAGAGGTGATGCGGGAACGGAAGCGGCTCGACGCGATGCTCCATTTCGAACGGGTTCTCTGGCAGGCCGGCGTTATCCACGTGGCCGGCGTGGATGAAGTGGGGATCGGGCCGCTGGCCGGTCCCGTCATTGCCGCTGCGGTCATGTTTCCTCCGGGCGTGGAGATTGCCGGGGTTGACGATTCAAAAGCGCTCGACGAAGAGACCCGCAACCGTCTCGACGAAGAAATCCGGTCCAGGGCGAAAGCCTTTGCGATCGGGCGCGTCGAAGTCGAAGAGATTGATCGTCTGAATATCTACCACGCCGGCATTCAGGCCATGAGCCGGGCCATCGGCGCGCTTCCCATCCCTCCTCAGCACGTGCTCGTCGACAGCCGGACCATTCCCAACCTGACGGTTCCGCAGAACAGCTTCGATCAGGGCGACGGCATGAACTTCTCAATCGCGGCGGCGTCCATCGTCGCCAAGGTTCATCGCGATCGGCTCATGAAGGAGTTCGACGCCGTCTATCCCGGCTACGGTTTTGCGATTCACAAAGGCTACGCCACTCCGGAACATCGGCGCGCCATCCGCAGCCTGGGACCATGCGCGATCCATCGCCGGTCGTTCGATTACATTCGCGAGATTCAGGGCGAATACTCCAATCTGTTCTACTCGCTCAAGGAGGAGGGGGCCCGCATCGTCGGGCGCCAGGAGATTCTTCGCTGGGAAACATCGGTCAAGGAAGCAAAGCCGAACCTTTCACCCATGGAGTACAAAAAACTGCAGCTGCAGGCGCGGCGTTTGTGGAGCCGGATCGCCGGCTAGTCGGATTATGGAAGCCACGATTTCGCTGAAGACCACTCACCGCGCGACGCATCGCTTTACCGCGTACGCGTGTTTGGTCACCGCGTTGACGCTGGCGGTCATTCTCTGGGGGGCCTACGTGCGCGCCTCGCATTCGGGGGATGGGTGCGGCGCCCACTGGCCCCTGTGCAACGGTGTGGCGATTCCCGATACGGGAACCGCGGGCGCCGGCGCCAAAACCGCGATCGAATATGCGCACCGGGTGACCAGTGGACTGGACGGGCTGCTGGTGTTGGGTCTGGTGGCGTGGGCTTTTGCCGCATTTCCACGAGGTCACATGGCGCGATCGGGGGCGGTCGTATCCGCGGTGTTCATCGTGACCGAGTCGCTGATCGGCGCCGGCCTCGTCCTGCTCCGGCTTGTCGGCGAAAATGCTTCCGTTCTCCGCGCGGTCTATCTTTCGGTTCATCTCACCAACACGTTTGCGTTGATCGCCGCGATGGCGCTGACGGCGTGGTGGTCCCGGTCATTCGAGTCCCAGGGCTTGAGGTGGCGGGCCTTTCTCCGTTCACGGGTCGCGCTGCCCCTCCTCAGCGCGCTGGCCCTTGGTGTGAGCGGGGCGGTGGCGGCTCTCGGCGCGACCCTGTTTCCCGAAAACGCGGCGGCCGTCGCGGCGCCGGAGATGTCGCCGGCCGCGCAGCTCATGTTCAGCCTGAGACATTACAAGCTGCATCCGTTGCTCGCGGTCGTTGTGGGCGCCTATCTGGCGCATTTCGCATGGTCGTCCATGCGCGGCTCTCCGGAAGGGTGGATCCACCGGTGGGCGATGGCGGTGTTCACGTTGACGATTATTCAGTTTCTGGCCGGGTTGTGGAACGCCGCGCTTTCCGCGCCCATCTGGCTCCAGATCACGCACCTGTTTCTGGCCGACGCGCTATGGATCGCGCTCGTCCTGCTCTCGGTTGCAAATCTTGAGGCGGAAAAGGCGCATCCATGATTGAAAAGGT
>DASUFH010000358.1:0-5820 GCA_036274645.1 Terriglobia bacterium | reverse complement strand
ACAGAGAGGAATTTCCGGCGGCGTGACGGGTTGGCTCAGTTTTTTGCGGTCCTTGCCCCGCCGCCGGAAATTCCTCTCTGTCCCCAATTTCCGGGTACCTTGGAACCATCGTCGACGACCAACATCAGGGCTCCTCCTGTTACGTCCCCGTTCTCAGTTCCGGTTTACGAGATCGCTTGCAAAACTGTGCTTCGAAAGACTTGAAAACTTTGCGATCGGTTTCGCTCGGGCACGAACCGGGCACTAATCTCGCGAGCCGCTTCCACCTTGCGCAATCCGCTCTTGAAATACCCTGCGCCTCGCAGCACGCGCTCAAACGCCTCCCAAGTTCCACCTGCAATCCTGTCGGGATCCCGAAACTGCGCCTTGTCGGGAATGGCGCTCTTCACTTTTGGATAGCTCTCCCGAACTGCCTCCCAATCGCCGAAGTACCAGGACTCCAGTTCTTCGATGGCAATGCGGTTCGCCACCTGCCAATGTCTGCGGCCTGCGTTCGATGGTGTTCGCATTCCCACAGTTGCCGCAGCTTCTTCCATTTGCTTTTTCAAGCGGGCGCATTCCTCGTCATCACGATCAACCAGGACGATAATGCGCGATCCCTCAGGTATCCAGTTCGCGTAGCCCCTCAACCGAGCAGGTAGCTTGTCCATGAGATCTTGCTTCCCTTGGAATGGATGAATGTCGAAAGTGGTGTTCTGGCCGAGGATCGGAGGAAGAATGCCCCGAAGGAATGTCTCCATGGAAGGCTCTTCCACCAGCACGATCAAGTGATCCGCTCTCACGGCTTTCCCAGGCGGTTCGAGAGTGGGGCGCCTTGATTGACCATCGGATCGCCAACCTTGAATTGACCCTCAAGCCATAGATGCCCAAGAGAAGCTCCGGCGTTCATAAACTCGGGAACTCCCTGAATGTCTGCGGCACGAATCGCGTGAGTGTAGCCGTGCTCATCCCTATAGAGCACACGTACTTCTTCAGGTCGTAGCGCGTTTATGAAAAACGGTGAATGCGTCGTGATCAACAGTTGGGCGCGCTCCGCAGCGGCACGGCACTCCTCCGCCAACTCTGGCAGCAATCGCGGATGAAGGAAGTTCTCCGGCTCCTCGATCCCAATAAAGGGCGGTGGCGCGGGATCGTAAAGAAGGACGAGATACGCAAGCATTTTGAGAGTGCCGTCCGAGGCGAACTTGGCGAGAACGGGGTTATCGAAAGGCGCATCTTTGACCTGAAGGAGGAGTCTCCCGTCGGGCATGGATTCGGCGAGAACTCGCTCGACGCGGGGAACGCGTTTCCGGAGCACTTCGAATACTCGTTCCAACCGCTGCGGATGCTGTTCTGCCAAGTACTGGATCACATTGGCCACGTTATCGCCGGTGCGAGACAGCCGATCCTGAGGGCCGGCCTCGGGCTGCCCTCGGGTTTCGTCAACTGAAAAATAAGAAACGTACCAGCCGGTAATGAAATCCCGAAGCGCCGCGACGCGAGGGTGTTCCGCAAACTGGCCCAAGGCATTAACCGCGATCAAATCGGGAGATTTCAACGGTGTATCTTTTCGAACATCCTTCTCGTCAGGCTGTTCACCACTGGCGGCCTTGCCGCGCCCTTCTGCATAATCCAGGAAACGGAAAGGTCTTCCGTGACTGCCCCGCTTCCATTGCAGCCACTCCTCGACAACGATTGGACTCCCCCGATGTTCGTCAACCGCCAGGTGATATGTGATGAGTGGAAAACCTTGTTCGCGATACTTGATCTCGATCACAATAGGACCGCTGCTTCCGCGGGTTCTTAGCTCTTTAGCGCGGCCCCGCCGATCCCAAGCCCTTCGCAGCCCGGATTCAAAACATTCCGAGAGGAAGGCAAAAACATCGAACACGGTCGATTTTCCACTGCCATTGGGACCAAGCAATGCAGTAACGGGCGTAATGTTCTTGAACTCGACGTCCTTGAGCGCGCGATAGTTCTCCACGCGCATGTATTCGATACGAGCCTGCCGGTCCGGACTACGATCTTTGATCACTCCTCGCATTCCTTCCAAATGGACGCTTTATTATGCCTGTTCTCCCAGTCGTCCATCTTACGAACTTGTTGGCAGCGACCACACGGACAACTCGTTCCGAAAGTTCCAAAGGCGATCCTAAGAAAACAGCCAGCCCGCTTCGTGTTTACGCCACCCGACTATTTGAAAAAGAAAGGTATGTTAGCGCAGAGCCACTCATCGCGAAGATCGAGGTCCCAGGCTGACGCCAAAACGGCGCGCTGGGGCCCGATTCGCCGTCGACAATCACCCAATCGATGCTTCGCAGATCCAACGATTCAAGCCGTCCGAGTGTAGGGGAAATTGGGGACAGAGAGGAATTTCCAGCGGCGAGGCAAGAACCGCGCAGAACGGAGCCCCACGTGTCTCGCCGCCGGAAATTCCTCTCTGTCCCCAATTTCCCCAGACGTTGATATGATTAGCCGCCGAAACGGATTAACCCACGCGTTCCGCCCGGCTGAAAGGAGATTCGAGGTGCGCTCTTCGAAACTGTCACGACGTTCGATGCTTCAGGTCATCGCCGCAGGTTCCGGGGCGATGGCGCTGGAGCCGTTGCTCCGGGCCCAGTCCGCCGCTCCGATGGATGCGGTGACCGCCCGCATCAAAGCGGACATGGAGAAACACGCGAGCTTTGGAATCAAGCGCTCCGCCACGCCGGGTGATATTCAGACCGCGCAATGGATCGCTTCCCGCCTGAAAACCGCCGGGTACAAAGTGGAATCGCCTGAGTTTCCGTCGCCGTTTTTTGTCGAACGCGCCGTGAGCCTGTCGACCGGGGGAATGACGTTGAACCTGTATCCCCAGACTCCCGCTGCCACGACGGGGCCGAAGGGTGTTACGGGTCGTCTGGCGCTCATCCGAACGAAAGCGGACGCGGCGGCGACCAGCGGCAAGATTGCGTTTCTCGTGCTGAACTCCGGCCGCCATGCCGCGCTTGGCCGCGATAACAATGGGATTGGAGGAACGATTCGCGCCGCAGCTTCAGCTGGGGCGCTGGGCGTTGTCATCGTCACGACCGGACCGAGTGGGGAAGCGGTTCTGCTCAACGCGCCCGTCGAACAGCGCATGCCGGTTCCCGTGGCGGTCATGGCGCCGAAGGATTCCGCGCCCTTCCAGGAAGCCGCCGCCAAAGGCGCCGAGGCGACATTCGTACTCGACGGCGACGCCACCGAACGTAACGGCGTGAATGTGGTCGGCCGGTTGACGCGGGGTCCCAAATGGATTGTGATCTCGACACCGCGATCCGGCTGGTTCAGTTGCGTGGGGGAGCGCGGCACCGGCACATCGGTCTTCCTGGAACTGGCGGAGTGGGCCATCGACCGATTTCCCAATCATTCGATCCATCTCGTGAACGCCGGCGCGCACGAGTACTACTTTGCCGGATCGCACAAAGTGATGGATCTGGCGCCTCCACCCCAGTCCACCGACATCTGGGCGCATATCGGCGCAACGCTGGCGGCGCGCGACGCCGACGAATCGGGCGGCAAACTGCGCATGCTCGATACGGCGGATCCCCAGCGCTCCCTCATGGCTACCACGAACCTGAACGCGGCGGTCGCCGAAGGGTTCCGCGGAATTTCCGAACTCGAGCGCGCGCGGCCCGTCCGCGCGGATGCGGGCGAGCTTTCCGTCTTCACCGAGCGGGGCTATTCACGCTGCTTTGCCGTGCTCGGCCTGCATCGCTGGTTGCACACGATCGAAGACACGCTCGAGCGCGTGGATGCGCGGCTGGTGACGCCGGTTCTCGAAGCGCACAAACGCACGATCGAGCGCGGAGTAGCCGAAGCGTAGTTTTCTTCAGACCAGATAAAAAAGACTCAGGCGAGGAATGTCATGCGCTTCGAGCAGAGTGCGGCGCAACAGTTGTTGTTCGAGCGTGGCCAGCTGCGGTGTGGTCATCGTTGAGCGAAACGGCGTGAGCGCCGCGTCGACTTCGCGCTGCACGGCGAAGAGGGCCTGTTCGTCGCAAGCGATCTTGAGGATGGCGATCAGACGCTCCTCCAGCGCGGTGAGCGCCAGTTCGGCCTGCCGGAAATCCGAGGCGTCGACGGCGCGTACCGAATCCGCCACGGCGTTGATCCGGCTCTGGAACTCGGAAAAACGTTCGGCGGTGGCCGCGACCCTGGCGGCAATCTCGTTCAGGTAGCGGCGGGATTCCTCCGAGGAGATTTCCGCCGTTTCCGGCCGCTCGACGCGCGTCTCCTTTTCCTCCTCCACGACCTCCGCCACCGGCCCCACACAATACGCGAGCGAATTGACCTTGCGCCGCGCCTTGGAGAATGCGCGATCCATGCCTTTGAGGACCGTTTCCAGTGGGATGCCCTGTTCCTTCCAGACTTCGATCACCGCCCAGTCGAGCGGAGAGCAGAGCGTGAAGGTTTCCCGCCTCGTCTGGAAGAAATTTTCGATCTCCGTGAAGTAGTTGAAGTAGTTCATGGCGGGACCGCTGTCAGCCACGGATCCATCCCCCGCCGACCACGACATCCTTCCAGTAGAAAACGGCCGCCTGGCCGGGGGTGACCGCGCGCTGCGGTTCATCGAATTCGACCGTAACGGCGCCCTCAACGAGACTGACGGTTCCGGGTTGCGGCTCGAAACGGTTGCGGATCTGGATGTCGCATCGGACCGGCTCGCGCAATTCGTCAAGCGCGATCCAGTTTGCGTCGCGCACGCGGAAGCGGCTGCGGCGCAGATCCGCGTCGTCGCCGATCACGATGCGGTTGAGCTGCGGCGAGATGTCAACCACATACTGCGGCCGTCCCGCGGCGCCGATCCCCTTGCGCTGGCCCACGGTGTAGCGGTGCACACCGGTGTGCGCGCCCACGACATCTCCGTCGCGATTGACGATCGGCCCGGGAGGCGCCGGCGCCGCTCCGGAATACTGTTCGACAAAGTCGGCGTACGATTTGCCCTGCACGAAACAGATTTCCTGCGACTCCGGCTTGTCATAGGTAGGCAGCCCGGCGTCGCGCGCGATCTCGCGAACCTCCGGCTTGGTCAAATCGCCGAGCGGAAACAGGGTTTGCGACAACTGTCGCTGCGTGAGGCCAAAGAGAAAGTACGACTGGTCTTTCCGGCTGTCCCGGCCGCGCAGCAGCTGCCATCGTCCCGAGGCCTCATCCCACCGGGATCGCGCGTAATGCCCCGTGGCGACGCGGTCGGCGCCAATGGCTTCGGCCCGTTCAACCAGGTGACGGAACTTGACGTGGTTATTGCAGAGCACACACGGGCTCGGCGTTTCGCCCTTCAGATAGCTCGCGACGAACGGCGCGACGACAGATTCCTCGAAACGGTCTTCCAGATTCATCACGTAAAAGGGAATCCCGAGGTGGGCGGCGACACGCCGCGCGTCCCAGATGTCGTCGATGGAACAGCACCGGCCCACCCGATGGATCTCGCGTTCCGCGTCCGCGGGCTCGCCGGGAAGCCTGCGGCGCTGGTCCCACAGCTGCATGGAAAGGCCAACGATGTCGAGCCCCTGCTTCTGAAGCAAAACGGCGGCGGCCGATGAATCCACGCCTCCGCTCATCGCGACCGCGATCATCGGTGGTCCTTGAGGGCCTTCTGGATGGCCTCGGAGGCCAGAACGCTGCAATGCATCTTCGAGGGCGGCAGGCCGCCCAGGGCCTCGGCGATTTCTTCCTTCGTCACCCGGCGCGCCTGTTCAACGTCCATGCCGATGACCATTTCGGTCGCGTAGGAACTGGTGGCAATGGCGGCGCTGCAGCCCTGCGCTTTAAACCGCGCATCGACAATGCGATTGCCTTCCAACTTCAACCAGAGCTTCA
>DASUFH010000357.1:0-13016 GCA_036274645.1 Terriglobia bacterium | reverse complement strand
ACACGACAACAGCCAATGGACAATGGACAATCGGGGAAAGAGCGGACTACTGACTACTGCTCCTTGAACGTAACAACCCTTCCCCACAGATCCTTTGTCCCCCAGATCCCGCTGCGTAGAGCGGCAAGCTGCACAATCTGGCTGTGATCGACAAAGAGGTTCACATCGGGGCCATAATGTTTGATGTACCAGGCAAACACATCCGGGTCCGCGGCCTCGAACATCAGCTTTTCCAGGCCCAGACTCTCGATGAATCGCGCAACGACATCGGTTCTCCACGAACGCACGTTTTCAGTGATGCCTTCCGACTCCACCATGATCAGATAGGCTCCGGCGTCGATGAACCGGCCGGCGAGTTCGATCGCCCACCCCGGATCCTTTGTTCCCTCCGCCTCCAACTCCGCCACCGGTGTCGCTCCACCCGCGCCGAACTGAATGCCGACCTCCGGCTTGGCCTTGAGGCCTGCCTTCTGCACCCGCTCGACGAGCCGCAGCCAGTCGTCCGCCGGTAGCGTAATAAATCCGCTCGAAATCTCGACGATGTCGAATCCCATGTCCGCGCACTCCTGAATGTATGCCGGCACGGCCCCGGGATTTCGGGCCAGGACGTATTCAATGAATCCACCGGTGGAGACCAGCACATCGTGACGGTGCGCCAGTTCGATGATTTCGCGCAACCGGTCACGCGGCATCAGCGTGAAGGATCCGCCGGCGAACTTGAGTGAATCGATATGATCCGCCATCGTTTCCAGCACGTCTTCGAGATAACGCCGCCCCATGGGCGTGTAATACGGGCCCCGGATCTCGGTCAACGCGCTGGATCGTGGCTTCGCCATCTGCGGATTCATCCCGATGAACCGAAAGGCGTAGTCTTCTCTCATGACTTCAGCTACGCGGCCTTCCGGCCGCCGCTTCTCCTTTCCAGCGGCTGGACCTCGACCGGCTGCTCTTCGACCCGCTCGTGGAAGGCGCCCAGCAGCCCCATCAACTCCGAAACCCGCATCTGATCCAGATTGGCGATGGCGTTGACGATGGCGTCGCGCAGGACGTGATCCACATGCGCCGCGGCGAGACGATGAAATTTGTCCACCACGGTGTCCCATGGCATCGGCGAGTGGACGTAGCCGGGATAGGTTCGTACCGCATGCCGGAGGACGCGCCCATCCCGAAGATGAACCGTGACGGCGGACGGGAGTTCCCTTGGAAACGCCGCGCTGAATTCGGAAACCGGGCGCACCGTCACGTTTCGGAGCAACTGCTGCACATCCGATCTCCGGATCCGCTCGGGCGTGTATTGTTCCGGCGTCACTTCCCGGTCCAGCAGAGCGACGGCAATCAGGTACGGCAGGCTGTGATCCGCCTGCTCCTTGGTGAATATCTCGTCTTTGGGCCCTTCCTCGCCGCCACCGATGATGTTATGCGCCACATCGAAGGTGTCGATTTCGATTCGCGCCACGGAGTCCGGCGTGAATCGCGCCTGCCGCTGCAGTTCGAGGACACACTCAATGGCCGATTGCGAATGGATTTCCGCGTTGTACTTCTTCAGCGCGGTCCGGGGCGCGCGATCGAGGCGTTCCCTGGACCAGTCGATGGCGTACGGTCCGGCAATCACTTCCATGAATCCCTTATGGCCTTCGAAGATCTCCGGCGGCCCGGCCACTCCACGCATGGCAAGAAAAGCCGCATGGGTCGCGCCGGCCGCCATATTGGCGAACGCAAGACCTTTCCAGTGAGACAGCCGGCCCGTGCGGGTTACGCGCAACGCATTGTATGCGGCGCCGCTCATGGCCAGGGCATTGGCGGTCTGATCGCGATCCAGTCCGAGAGCCCGAGCGACCGCGCCGGCCACCGAATAGGCGCCGAGCGTCACATGGTCAAACCCGCGGTCACGCACCGGCGCCACATCGCACAGCCGGCACTGAATCTGATAGGCCACCGCCAGGGCGGTCAGAAAGTCGCGGCCGCTGCAATTGGCGCATTCCGCAGCGGCAAGAACCGCCCCGATGTTGTCGCTCGGATGACAGGTTTCCTTCTTCGCCAGATAGCTGTCGTTGAAATCGAGATACCGGACCAGGGCCGAATTGAAGAAAGCCGCCCGATCCGGAGCTGTCCGGCCGCCGCCCACCAGCGTGCACTGGCCGTGTCCGCCGAAATCCTCGATCTGCTCACGCAGCGGACCGACGAGTTCATTGCCGAGCGCGCCAATCGCGCACCCCGTCGAATCCAGAAGTCGTATCTTGAGCTCGAGGAGAGCAGAACCGGAGATGTCGGCAAAGGATGTCTGGACGATGAAGTCCGCCAGCTTTTGCGCTTCGGTCACGATATTTCGGCAGCAATCCTGGCGCCAGCCCGTTTCCTGAAAGGCGGGAGAAGCGGAGCCGCGGCGCCGGCTCACCGTGAGGCGCGTGTTCCACTTACCCTTCACAGGAGACTTGTTGTTGCCGCATAATGCGAAACTTCTTCGAAAGAAGCCGGAACACTGTACGCGGATGGTTTAATCGGACCCTGATTGGGAAAGCTCTGTGAGGCGCCGGTGATCGTTGGCATCGATCTGGGAACCACAAACAGCCTTATCGGAATCTGGCGCGACGGGCGAGCGGAACTCGTGCCCAATGCGTTGAACGAATACCTGACCCCTTCCGCCGTCGGTCTCGACGCCAATGGGGACATTCTCATCGGCCAGGCCGCTGTCGAGCGCCAGATCACCCACTCGAACCGGACTGCCACCAGTTTCAAGCGCTACATGGGCTCCTCCCGCAAGATCCGCCTTGGCAAGCATGACTACCGTCCCGAGGAATTGGCCGCGCTCGTCCTGCAGTCCCTGAAACGTGACGCCGAAGAGCATACCGGCGAGAAGGTTACCGAAGCGGTGATCAGTGTGCCCGCGTACTTCAGCGACGCGCAATGCCGAGCCACGCGCATGGCCGGACATCTCGCGGGACTGAAGGTCGAACGCCTGATCAATGAACCCACGGTGGCCGCGCTCGCCTACGGACTCCACCAGGCGGATCAGGAAAACCGGTTTCTCGTGTTCGATCTCGGGGGCGGCGCCTTCGACGTGACTCTGCATACCGGACGCCTGGCGTCTGGCGCCGGCCAGCACGGCCTCCTCCTCCGGAACAGGGGGGAGTTCCTGGCGATGGATCTGGTTCCTGATCGTCGGCTTGAACGCGCTGCGAATCTTCCAACATCTCGATCCGGAAGCGTTATGGCTGCTCCTAGCGCTGGTCCTGGGCGGAATCGTCCTCTACTACCTGCGGATGCGACGGTCTTAGCCCTGGCATTTACGACGCCTTCGGCAAAGGGGCCTCGCGACCGGGCTCCGGCGTGAACGTCAGTTCCTTCCGGTCGTTGTTGTAGTCGACCCGGACCATGGCGCCGTCTTTCACGTCGCCTTTCAGCAGCAGCCGGCCCAGGGGCGTTTCGATTTCCCGTTGAATCGCCCGCTTGAGGGGCCTCGCGCCATAGCTGGGGTCATACCCCGCCCGGACCAGATGCGTTTTCGCCGCGTCCGTCAGTTCGATCCCGATATGACGCGCATCCAGTCGCTGTCGGAGATTGTCGAGTTGAATCTCGACGATTTCTTTGAGGTTGTCTTCGGTCAGGGCGTGAAAGACGATCGTTTCGTCGACGCGATTCAGGAACTCGGGACGGAAGTGCTGGCGCATCTCGTCGAGAACGGCCTCCTTCATCCGTTCGTAGCCGGCGCCTTCGAACGCCCCGGAGTAGTCCAGAATCCGGCTGCTGCCGATGTTCGACGTCATGATGACGATGCAGTTCTTGAAATCCACCGTTCTTCCCTGCCCGTCCGTCAATCGTCCGTCGTCGAGGATCTGCAGCAGAACATTGAACACATCACGGTGGGCCTTCTCGATTTCGTCGAACAGGATGACGCAGTATGGACGGCGGCGAACGGCTTCGGTCAACTGCCCGCCCTCTTCGAATCCAACGTAGCCCGGCGGCGCGCCAATCAATCGCGAAACGGTGTGCTTCTCCTGGTACTCGGACATGTCGATGCGGACCATGGCATGTTCGTCGTCGAAGAGCGACTCCGCGAGAGCCCGGGCCAGTTCCGTTTTTCCAACGCCGGTCGGTCCCAGAAAGATGAAGCTGCCGATCGGACGATTGGGATCCTTCAGGCCCGTTCGGGCCCGTATCACGGCTTCCGACACGGCGCGGACCGCCTCATCCTGTCCGATGACGCGACGATGAAGCTCCTCTTCCAGGTGAAGCAGCCGCTGCATCTCTCCCTCGAGCAATCGGGATACGGGTATTCCCGTCCAGCGCGCCACGACTTCCGCGATGTCCTCCTCGTCGACCTCTTCCTTGAGAAGACGCTGTTGTCCCTGTTTCTTCAGGAGATGCTCCTCTTCGGACGCGAGCTTTCGTTCAAGCTCGGCCAGCTTGCCATACCGCAATTCCGCCGCGCGGTTCAGGTCATACTCCCGCTCGGCGCGTTCAATCTCCGTCTTGATGCGGTCCATCTCCTGACGGAGGCCGCGAAGCTTATTCACCGCCTGTTTTTCGGCCTGCCATTGCGCCTGCAGTGAATCGCCGCGGGCGTGAAGATCCGCCAGCTCTTTTTCGAGCTTTGCCAATCGTTCCTTCGAAGCGGGATCGGTTTCCTTCTTCAAGGCTTCTCGTTCAATTTCCAGTTGCATGACGCGACGGAGAATCTCGTCGAGATCGGCCGGCATCGAATCGATTTCGGAGCGCAGCCGCGCGGCGGCTTCGTCGACGAGGTCGATTGCCTTGTCGGGAAGGAACCGGTCGCTGATATATCGCCTGGACAGCACCGCCGCGGCGACCAGAGCCGAGTCTTTGATCCGGACGCCGTGATGAACCTCGTAACGTTCCTTCAGGCCGCGCAGAATCGAAATCGTGTCCTCGACTGTGGGCTCGGTGACCATGATCGGCTGAAAGCGCCGCTCGAGGGCGGCGTCCTTTTCGATGTGTTTCCGATATTCGTTGATCGTCGTCGCCCCGATGCAGTGCAGCTCGCCTCGCGCCAGCATCGGCTTCAGCAGGTTGCCCGCATCCATTGCGCCTTCGGCCCGGCCCGCCCCCACGACCGTGTGCAGCTCATCGATAAACAGGATGATCGCGCCCGCCGAATCCTGCACTTCCTTGAGCACGGCCTTCAGGCGCTCTTCAAATTCGCCACGGTATTTCGCGCCCGCGATGAGCGCGCCCATGTCGAGGGCGATGATCCGCTTGTTCTTCAGCGTCTCGGGCACATCCCCCCGGATGATCCGCTGCGCCAGTCCCTCGACGATGGCGGTCTTGCCCACCCCGGGTTCTCCGATCAATACCGGATTATTCTTCGTGCGTCGCGACAGCACCTGGATGACCCGGCGGACCTCTTCGTCCCGGCCGATCACGGGATCCAGCTTTCCCTGCCCGGCAAGCTTCGTCAGATCGCGGCCGTATTTTTCCAGGGCCTCATACGTGCCTTCCGGATTCGGCGACGTCACCCTCTGGCTGCCGCGAACCTCGCGCAAGGCCCGCATCAGCCGTTCACGCGTTACACCGAATTGCCGGAGCGTTCGCCCCGCGGCGCCGGAATCGTCGGTCAGGGCCAGGAGCGCGTGTTCCACGGATACATATTCATCACCCAGCGTCTTGCTCTCGCTTTCGGAATTAGCCAGCAACTGGCTCAGGCGGGACGTTACAACAATCTGACCGGGAGCGCCGGCGCCCGAACCGGAAACCTTGGGCAACGCGTCCAGGTCCTTTTCCGCCTGCTTCCGGAGCGCCTCAACCGGAACGTCGGCCTTGTTGAAAATGGAGGTTGCCAGTCCCCGCTCCTGCTCGAGAAGAGCGAGGAGCAGGTGCTCGACGTCGATCTGCTGGTTCCCATGACGCGCCGCCACGGACTGGGCGGCGGAGATCGCTTCCTGCAGTCTCTCCGTCATTCGGTTGATATCCATGTTTGCCTCCGACTTGTATGGCGCGCATTCCCGCCTTGTTCCCTTGTAGGGGCGGTCTATGACCGCCCGACGTTTCAGGGCGCCTTTCTGTTTAATCAGGAATTTCCACTCCGAAACGTTGGGCGGTCATAGACCGCCCCTACAAGCAGACGGGGACCGATCAGATCTCCTTCCGCCGAGGCCGTTCCAGCAGATCCAGGATCACGCCGATTCCGGCCAGATTGATTCCAAGATCGCAACGGAGGCGCTGTATCACCCGCAGCCGCCGCGCCGCCGTAACATCAAACAGGGGGACGGGACTTTCGGCGATTGGATCCAACAGGCCAAAGTCGACAAAACTGCGGAGCAGATCGGGATGCAGGCCGGCGCGCGCCGCCAGCTCCTCGAGAGGCATGAGGTCGCGCCCCTTTTCGACGAGAATGATTTCGTAGCGCCTCGATGTCACGCCGCAACTCCGGGGAACTCGCGCGGATTGAACCGCGACGCGGCCGCCAGCCGCTCATAAAGGTCCCTCTCCGCGGCCGAGAGCGCCGGCGGATTGACGATCCGGATGCGCACATATTGATCGCCCCGGATGCCGGCGCGCTGCCGGAGTCCCTGGCCGCGCAGCCTCATGCGCCGTCCCGAGGGCGTGTTTGCGGGGATGGTGATATCCACTGTCCCGTCGATCGTCGGGATGCGGATGACCTTGCCGAGAGCGGCTTCCCAGGGCGCCACCGGCAGTTCCATATCGACATCGCCGTTACTGCCCGGCGTGAATACCGGATGTGGCCGGACTTTCACGCGCAGGAAAATGTCTCCGGAAGGACCCCCTCCGGCGCCGGGCTCGCCTTCTCCCGCAAGCCGGATCAACTGACCGGCATGAACTCCCGGTGGAATCTTCACTTCGATTGTCCGGCGACCGCCTTCCGGTGTCACCAGAGAGAGCGAGCGGGCAGCGCCGTGATGCGCTTCCTCGAGAGTGATCTCCAGTTCGGACTCGATGTCGTTTCCGCGCCGCGCGAAGCCCGCGCCCGGGGCCCGTCCCGCGCCGCGGGCGCGGCCGCCAAACAAGGTTTCGAAAAAATCGCTGAATCCGCCCATTCCACCCAGGTCGCCAAATTCCACGCGCGCCTCAGTGGACCATTCGGGTGGCGGCGTGAAGTCGGAGCCGGCGCGCCAGCCGGCGCCGAGGCTGTCGTACTGTTGCCGCTTCGTTGTATCGGAGAGAACGCTGTAGGCTTCGTTGAGATCCTTGAACTTCTCTTCGGCCGTCCTGTCGTTGGGATTGACATCCGGATGGTATTTGCGCGCGAGCTTCCGGTAGGCCTTTCGGATCTGGTCATCCGTAGCGTCGCGGGACACCCCCAGGACGTCGTAGTAGTCCTTGAATTTGACCGCCATCCTTCACCCGTTATTTGCCGCCACGCAGCCCCAGGCGCCGGCCGGTCATAGACCGCCCCGACAGCAGACCGGGAACCCATAGCGTCGCTATTGCGCGACGATCACGCGCGCCGGGCGCAGCACGTCATCGCCCTGGCGGTATCCACGGCGGATTTCCTGCACGACGGTCCCCGGCGCCTGATCAACCGCCGGCGCCGACGCCGTCGCTTCGTGACGCGCGGGATCAAAGGGCTCTCCGACACTCTCGAATGCGTGGATACCCTCCTTCTCCAGAAGCGCCGTCAGCTTCTTGTGCACCGCCCGCATACCCTCCAGGAAGGAGTTTTCCCCCGCGCCTTCCGCTCCGAGCGCGCGTTCGAAATCGTCCACGATATCGAGCAGCGGAATGATGAGTTCCCTCCTGGCCAGGATGCCGAACTCCGTCTGGGCGCGCTCCATACGGCGGCGATAGTTGGCAAAATCCGCCAGAGCCCGCAGGTAGAGATCGTGTTCGATCCGAAGTTCCTCTTCGAGGCTTTCGACTTGCTTTGGCATACCCTACCCTGCCTTCTTGAAGTCCGCGTCGATGACGTCGTCCGGACCCGCGCCCGGTTTGGCGCCGGGCGGCGGCTGCTGCTGGCTTGCGGCGGCGGAAGCCAGTCCATGCAGGATCTGCTGCAGATCGCTGGTGAGTTGCCGGAGCCGGCTCACGTCCTGCGATTGAGCGCGAACCATCTCTCGAACCTGCGAGATCATTTCCTCGGCTCTGGCCTTCTCGTTCAGGGGCGCCCGATCGCCCAGTTCGCCGATCTGGCGCTCGACCTGATGCGCCGCCGCATCGGCGCTGTTCCGCGCATCGACTTCTTCGCGGCGGCGGCGATCGTCCTCCGCGTGGGTCTGGGCGTCGCGAACCATGCGATCGATGTCTTCCTTGGAAAGCTGCGTCGATCCGGAAATCGTGATGTTCTGCTCCTTGCCCGTTTCCTTGTCTTTCGCGGTGACGATGAGAATTCCATTGGCGTCAATATCGAACGTCACGTCAATCTGAGGAACACCGCGCGGCGCGGGGCGGATTCCCTCAAGCCGGAAATTGCCGAGTGTCCGGTTGTCCTGCGCCAGTTCACGCTCGCCCTGCAGCACGTGAATATCGACCGCGCCCTGATTGTCGTCGGCGGTGGAAAAGACTTCGCTGCGGCGGACCGGGATGGTCGTATTGCGTTCCACGAGTTTCGTCATCACGCCGCCCAGGGTTTCCAGGCCCAGGGACAGCGGCGTCACATCGAGCAACAGAACGTCTTTGACCTCACCCGCCAGCACACCCGCCTGGATTGCGGCCCCGACCGCAACGACCTCGTCCGGATTGACCGACTGGTTGGGCTCTTTCCCGCCCGTCAGGCGACGGACCAGCGCCTGTATCGAAGGCATGCGCGTGGCGCCGCCCACCAGGATGACTTCATCGATGTCATTGGCGCTCAACTTCGCGTCCGTCATCGCCTGATTCACCGGGGCGACGCACCGTTCGACCAGATCCGCCGTCAACTGATCAAACTTGGACCGGCTGAGACGCGTATCGAGATGCTTGGGGCCGGAGCTGTCGGCGGTAATGAACGGAAGACTGATCGGCGTCTCGGTGGTCGACGACAATTCGATCTTGGCCTTTTCCGCCACTTCCGTCAGGCGCTGCAGCGCCTGACGGTCCTTTCTCAGGTCGATGCCGTTGTCGCGCTGAAACTCCGTCGCGAGCCAGTCGACGATTCGCTTGTCGAAGTCGTCGCCGCCAAGATGGGTATCGCCGGATGTGGATTTCACCTCGAAGACGCCATCGCCGACGTCCAGAATCGAGACGTCGAACGTGCCGCCGCCCAGATCAAAGACGAGAATCGTTTCGTTCTTCTTCTTCTCGAGACCATACGCCAGCGAAGCCGCGGTCGGTTCGTTGATGATGCGCAGAACGTTCAACCCGGCGATCTTGCCGGCGTCTTTGGTGGCCTGGCGCTGCGCGTCGTTGAAATACGCGGGAACGGTGATCACCGCGTCGTTCACTTTCTCGCCAAGGTACTTGGCGGCGTCGTCCGCCAGTTTGCGCAGGACCAGCGCGGAGATCTCCTCCGGCGCGTAAAGCTTCCCCATGATGTCGAATCGAACGGCATCGTTGGGTCCCGACACGACCTTGAATGGTACGTTCTTGAGCTCTTCCTGAACTTCGGAGTACCGCCGGCCGATGAATCGCTTGGCGGAATAAATGGTGTTTTCGGCGTTCAGCACCGCCTGCCGCTTCGCAATTTGTCCGACGAGACGTTCGCCGTTTCGCGTAAACGCAACCACCGAAGGCGTCAGCCGGCTGCCTTCGGTGTTCACAATGACCGTGGGTTTTCCACCTTCCATGACGGAAACGACGGAGTTTGTCGTTCCAAGATCGATGCCAATCGCTTTTGCCATATGGATATCCCTTTTGATTCGTTCCAGCCCGGGTCGCCCCAATGAAGATGCAGCACGCGGGATGGCAAATGGGAAGGAGGGGGGCCTGCTTGTAGGGAGTCTGGCCATTTTGCACGCCGGAGGCGTGCCCGGAAGATAGCCCCGGGTGGAGCGCAACGACACCCGGGGAGGCCCTCCCCCTCGTGCGTTTGCGCCCCGGAAGGGGCGCAAGGATTCCCGGCGCCCCTTCCGGGGCGCCAGCTTCGCCGCATGGTCGCCCCCGGGGTGGCTCGCGTGGCTCGCTCACCCCGGGCTATCGTCCTGGCACGCCTCCGGCGTGCTCACAACGAGCCTCACACGCCTCGTATCCGTAACGGACAGAAGGGACACCAAATGTTTCTGTTATGAAAAGCCGATCAGGGCGGGTGAGAAAAGGACGGGCGGTCATAGACCGCCCCTTGAGGATTCTGGGAACTACTGACCGGACCGCCAACCGCCGTGATCGGTGTAGGTCTTGCGCACGACTTCGACAAACGGCGCCGGAGCCACGGTTGCGCTGATCTCCATCTGGCGATGCCGTTCAACGGTCGACTTGGCCGTACCGCCGTTCTCTTCACCCCAGACGAAGGTCACTTTCGTGCCCGGTTTGGCATACTCCTCTTCGAGGATCCCAATCGTCAGCATCTTGCGCTCGTTGGAGCTGTATCCAACCCAGGTGGAGATTCCGACGGTCTTGCCACCGACCGTCACCTTGTCGTAGGGATGCATCGAATAGACCGCCGACGGAAACTCAATGAACTTGCCCCGTTCGCCCGGTTCAAGCTGGCTGCCGACCACTTTGAGCACATCGGCGTTGTCGAGCACCAGGGTCACTTTCTTGCGGTGAGGCCCCTTGGCCATCTTCTGCAGCGCGTCCCGCCCGATGAAGTCGTGGTCGTAGTCGATAAACGCGCCGTAGCTCATATCCCATGGCGAAAGGTAATAGTCGGCGATGTTCTTCGAGGCAAAGCTTCCACCGATCGAGGCCCCGGCTTCGTAGCAGTCTTCCTTGAGCCACTGCCGATAAGACTTCATCGCGTCTCCCGAGTAGATCGCCGGAAGGGGCGACGGAATCCAGCCGGATTCCAGCGTGTTCGAGGAATAGCACCGGCCGCCGGCCTGGCGCAGACCGAACTCCTCACCCGCTTTGACCAGCGCCTCGCGCACCGCGGGACCCTCCGCATAGGGTCCGAACAATTCAAAGCCCGGCTGCCCGGCCATTCCGTGACGGAGCGCCCGCACGTGCTTGCCCGCGATCGTCATGTCGCAAAGGTGGAAGAACTTCAGCGCCGGCGGCGGGGCGCCAAGCGCCTTTTCCATCACTTTCATCGCGTTCGGGCCTTGAACCTGGAAGCGATAGAAGCGGCGGCCGAACGGATCCTTTCTTGCCGCGGAGCGCTCATCGAGTTCCAGCTTGACGTTGTACTTGCCGGTCTCCGCATGAAACCGGATCCAGTTGAGCGCCGGAATGCGCCCAACGAGATTGAACCGGTTCTCGGCCAGCGGATACATGATGACATCACCAATGACATAACCATCGTGGCTGCACGGCACGAACTGCTTGGCGCGGTCGGACGCGAGATTCTTGTAGGTATTGATGCTGAGACCCGACAGCAGCTTGACTGCGTCCGGACCTTCAACGGTAAGCTCCGCCATGTGATAGGAAAGCGTGAACAGCACGGCGCTCTTTTGCCACGCCTGCTGCTCATCGCGCCAGTTGGTAAACTCGGGGGGAATACCGGGATACGGGTTCGGTCCGGCCTTCAGGTTGCGCAGCATATCTGCCGCATTACCTGAAGTTTGTATCAAATCTTCCAAGCTCCGATTGCTCATGCTCGTGATCACTCCTTACAAAATGTGCCCTCGGAAGATAGTTGATCCGACTGGGCCATTCAAGCGGATTAACCGGCCGGCGGCACGAACTCTTGAATCTTGTTTGTTTCAACGGCCAGGTACGGAATGGCCCTGCGCTCAGCGTTTGAGGCCGACGGCCCTGGCAACGCTGTCCTTGTAAGCCAGCCATCCCCCCAGAGCATCTCTCATGGCGTGGAGCACCTTCGGACGGACAGCCTCGTCCACGTGATCCAGAATCGCGCGCCAGGCGGCCTGGCGATGCCCACCCTCGACATTGCGATGGATCCGTGGAAGCTCCAGGTATTCGAGGCCCAACCCGTAATGGACATGCAACGGATGCTGTTCGAGTGGCGGCATCGGCCGCTTCGGGGCGCGGCAATCCAACTCGCCACGCTCCCACGCGGTTCCCTCGATGAACAGTGTGGTCACGGCGGCTGCAACTTCCCACCCCTGTCGGAGCGTGCAGCGATCCAGGATGTCGCGATATTGCCGGGATCCCGGAAGCAGCGCAATGGACTCAAACCGCGCCATGTCGCAGCCGAACCCGCGCGGTATCAGCAGGAACAATTCCGGATGCGGACGGCCGGCCGCGATGGCGCCCGTTTCCTCTTCATAAAGATTCTCGGCCAGAGAACGCCGCACGGTCGGAATCGGACACTGGACATAGGCGCGCCCCACCAGCACCGGAAAGTCGCGGACGAATACCGCGAATTCCTGCTCGAAGTGGATGTGCATTTTTTCCCGCGCCACGCCGCCCGAAGCAAAGGCCTGATTCGACCAATGCGTCTTCTGCTCCATGACGGTGAGCAGCGCCTCCTGAAACGCGTCGCGACCAATCTGTGCCATGAATCGAGAATAACCAAGGGTCATGCCTCCGTCGAGTCGGGGCCTGCGAGTTTGATGCGTGTTTAACTCTTTCCCTCCACACAGGCGAGCGCTATCCTTCCGCCATGAAAACAGCGCACTTAACGCGTTGCTGCCACGGGCCAGCCGGGTGGGACCATCCCGCCCTGCCGGAGTGGCGACGCATCTCCCAACACCGAAAGAAGCGCCAAAGAGTCGTTTGAAGTCCATACAACCGTGAAAATCACAAACATCGTTGTCCGCGACATCCGATTTCCCACGTCCCTCCAACAGGATGGCTCCGACGCCCTGAACCAGGGCGACTACTCGGCGACGTACGTCATTCTCGAAACCGGCACAGGACTGGAAGGCCACGGCCTGACCTTCACCAACGGGCGCGGCAACGAGATCGTCGTGGCCGCCGTACACGCGCTCAAACATCACGTCGTCGGCCGAAGTTTCGACGACGTCATCGCGGACATGCGTTCGTTCTACCGGGACCTCACCGTCGACAAGCAGCTGCGCTGGCTGGGCCCCGAAAAGGGCATCCTGCACATGGCGACCGGCGCG
>DASUFH010000356.1:0-29825 GCA_036274645.1 Terriglobia bacterium | reverse complement strand
CCGGCGGAGCGACTGGCCCAGCTTGTAGCAACGCTTCGCCGACGGGCTCGGCGCCTGCAACACGCCCACCTGGAGGGGAACGATGGCGCCCGGCCAGTTTGGCGCATGGGGCCACAGCAACGAAAGCGGCGAAAAGCAGCCGTGGTCCAGTGGACGATCCTGGAAGAAGGACATGTCGAACTCGTCGGCTACGAGCGAAGCGCCGATATGAGCCGCCAGCGCCGGGTGTCCTGGAACGGCCGGCAGCGCGCGCGGGCCGCCTCCTTCGTCTGCGGTGCGGTACGATTCCCCGATTCCCAGGACGAAATTCGAATAGTGATCAAAGAAGAATGACGTGACGTGATCGTTAAAGATCATGAACAGCACGTCGGGCTTCTTTTCCGCAAGCCATTGACGGACCGGCTCATAGCCCTTGAAGATGGGGGCCCAGACCGGGTCGTTCTGCTTGTTGGTGTCGAGCGCAAATCCGATGGTCGGGGAGTGCGAACTGGCGACTGCCCCTAGAATCCTTGCCATAGTGTTACCTCTCCCCGCCTTTTCAGCCTGGGCCGACGGCGGCTTTCAATCGCTGAAAAGGATAGGGAATTGATTCCGGATCGCAAAGAGATTTCGACGGGTTTCGGGGGATTTGATCCCCGCCGCCCGCCTTGCCTCACCAGTGGTAGAATCGGGCGTATCGGACTCGCGTCAGCATCGAATAAGAATTCGATCCGGTTCTGTTCCGGCGACAAACTCTGCCCATCCTTCATTGGTATACTATGCGACTACGGAAACACTTTGCGATTGCGGTTGCTGTTATTGCGCTTGCGGGATGCGCCGAAGGGCCATCGCCGGCGGCTCCGGAGCCACAATCGGCTCCTGCAGCGACAACTCCTCCCATTACGCGTCAATTTCAGTGCGAGAAGTTCGCTCTGACGGCCACGTTCCAGGATGACCACGTTGAACTGCAGTTGCCGGAACGCCGGTTGATCCTGCCTCACGCAATTTCCGCATCCGGCGCGCGTTATACCGATGGCGCGGCGCTCTTCTGGGATAAGGGGGGACAGGCGACCCTCGAGTTGGACGGCGTCCAGCAGATGTGTCAGGTCGTCCGGAATCCCTGGGAAGAGGCCCGGGAGCGGGGCGTCCAGTTCCGCGCCATAGGCCAGGAGCCGGGCTGGGACCTGGAGATCGACAAATCGGAGTTGCGGCTGCGCTATGACTACGGGGAGCGGAAGCTTCAGGCTCCGTTACCGGCGCCCGTCAATGACGGCACAACCGTGCGGTATGAGACGGCGGTGGATTCCCACAATATCCGCGTTGTCATCGAGCGGCGCGAGTGCGCCGACGTCATGAGCGGAGAGAAGTTCTCGCACACGGTCGCCGTTACCGTCGATGACCGCATGTTGCACGGATGCGGACGCGAGATTTCTAAAGAATAGGAACGTTTCAGGTCTGTTGGAAACTACAGCCCGCCGCCGTGCATCCGTTCGAGGCGGCGAGTCGCGAACCGCGCCATGACGGAACAGGAGAGGACCAGCAGGATCAGGACCAGAGCGCCGGCCCAGGCCAGGCGGTGCCAGTCGTCGTAGGGCGAAATCGCGTAGGTGTAGATCTGAACGGTCAGCGCGGCCATCGGTTGCGTCACGTCGGTCGAGAAGAACTGGTTGCTGAACGAGGTAAACAGCAGGGGCGCTGTTTCACCGGCGATGCGGGCAATCGCCAGCACGATTCCAGTAACGATGCCGGGCAGAGCCGCGGGCAGTACGACGGTGAACATCGCTCTGCCGCGCGTTGCGCCGAGCGCCAGGGCGCCCTCCATCATCGAGGTCGGCACGAGGCGGATGAGTTCCTCCGTTGTGCGCGCAATGAGCGGGATCATCATGATTCCCAACGCCACGCCACCGGCAATCGCGGAAAAGTGTTTGAACGGGCTGACGACAATGCCGTAGACAAAGATGCCGATCACGATTGACGGGATTCCATTCAGGATATCCGCCGCAAAGCGGATGATGTCGGCGCTGGCGCTCCCGGCTTTCTGCGCCACGTAGATGCCCGACATGATGCCGACGGGAACCGCGGCAATCACACCCATACCGACGATAATCAGGGTGCCCACAATGCCGTTGGCCATGCCGCCGCCCGCTTCACCCACCGGTTTGGGCATCTGGGTAAAGAAAGCGAGATCAATCGATCCGATACCCTTCCAGACCACGAACGAGAGGATCAGCACAAGCGGAATAAGCGTGAGGACGACGGATAAAACGCAGAGCGCGTCCATCACGTGGGAGGTCACGCGTCGGCGCACCAGCCGGAAACTCATTATGCGATCTCCACGGCTTTGGCTGCGGGGACAACCGTTCGTTTGGTTTCGCGGGTCATCCGCCAGATCAGCAGGCGGGACGCGGCATTGACGATCAGCGTCACGATGAATAACACGAGTGCGATTTCAATCAGCGCGCTGATATGCATCTCCGTTCCCGCCTCGAGCAGTTCGTTGGCGATCACGGAGGCCATCGTGTATTGCGGGGCGAAAATCGACCACGAGGCTTGCAGATTGTTGCCGATGACCATGGTCACGGCCATCGTTTCTCCCAGCGCCCGGCCCAGGCCCAGCATGACGGCTCCGACGATTCCCACGCGCGCATAGTACAGCACGACCTTCGTGACTTCCCAGCGTGTGGCGCCCAGGGCGTACGCCGTTTCGCGTTGAGCGATCGGAACGGCCTTAAGCACTTCCCGGGCGACCGACGACGTGTAGGGGATGATCATGATTGCCAGGGTAATCACCGCAGTGAACATGCTCAAGCCGTATGGTGGACCGCTGAAGAGAGGGATCTCCCGTATCCAGTCCGGAAGGGAGGTTTGCAGAGTCCGCACCATCGGAACCAGGACGAAAATTCCCCAGAGACCATAGATGATCGACGGGATTGCCGCGAGCAGTTCGGTGGTGAAGATCACCGGGCGTTTCAGCCAGTTGGGGCATAGCTCGGAAGTGAATATCGCCACGCCAAGACTGATCGGCGTCGAAATGGCGAGGGCTAGGAGCGACGAGTACAGCGTGCCCCAGATGAACGGCGCCGCTCCGAACATTTCGGCGACGGGGTCCCAGGTGCTGGTCCGCCAGAAATCGAGGCCGAATTCGCGAATGGTGGGAAGGGAATCCAGGATCAGGACGACCCCGATTCCGCTGACGATGACAAAGAGAACCAGCGCAAAAAACGTCGTTCCCTGGTTGAGAATGAAGTCGGCTGCGCTGGTTCTTCTGCGGTTCATGAAAATGGGCGCCTATTGTACCCGGATTTTCTTGAGCGCATCCATCTCCAACTTGACGACCGCCTCGGGCAGCGGAGCGTATCCGAGATCGGGCGCAAATTTCTGCCCGTCCGTCAGGGCCCACTTCATGAATTCGACGAAGGTTTTGGCCATCGCCTTGTCCTTCGGGTTCTCATAAAGCAGGATCCAGGTGAACGAAGCGATCGGATAGGTGGTCTTGCCGGGAGCGTTCGTGATCGATACCCGGAAGTCCGCCGGCATCTGCGCTGCTGCCGCCGCCGCCGCCGCTGTCACGCTTTCGACGCTGGCTTTAACGAACTGGCCATCCGCGTTCTGGACGGATCCGTACGCGATCTTGTTCTGGAGCGCGTAGATCAGTTCGACGTAGCCGATCGCGCCGGGAGTCTGTTTGACGACCCCGGTGACGCCCTCGTTGCCTTTGCCGCCCAGTCCAATGGGCCAGTTGACCGACGTTGCCACGCCGACCTTCTGTTTCCATTGCGGCGACACTTTGGAGAGGTAGTCGACCCAGATGTAGGTCGTGCCGCTTCCATCCGAACGATGGACAACGCTGATGTCCGTGTTGGGAAGCGATACGCCCGGGTTGACCTTCGCGATGGCCGGGTCATTCCACTTCGTGACCTTGCCGAGGAAGATGTCCGCCAGGAGGGGCCCGGTGAACTTCAGATCGCTGGTGGAACCCAGGTTATAGACCGGCACAACCGCGCCAAGCACGGTCGGGAAGTGCATCACCTTGCCGAGCGCGGCGGCCAGTTGGTCGTTGTTCATCGGACCGTCCGTGGCGCCGAAGAACACGGTCTGCTTCTGGATCTGCTGAATACCGAATCCGGAACCCTGAGACTGATAGTTGATCTGGATTCCCGGATGCATCTTGTTGTATTCGCTGAACCACTTCGAGTAAATGGGGTACGGGAACGTCGCCCCACCTCCATTGATCTGTACTTTCTGCGCCCATGCTGCGGCGCTGAGCGTGACCACGAGGGCCACGGCGAAAAATGTCCGACGGGTCCAGTGTCTGGTCTGTTTCATCGTTGTTTGCTCCATGGATTGTCTATTTGGCTCCGCCTTAGAAATTCAGGTATCCGTGCATGGCAACGCGGCGCTCAGTCGGCGTCGAAGTTCCAGGATAGTTCACGCCCTCCACGTCCACCAGGATGGACGTCGAGACATTACCATCATGCGGGAACCAGTAGGAGGCGCCGGCAATGAACATGTTCCGTTTGGCGTCGGTGTTGGTGCGATTCGGAATGAAGGAGTCCCAGCGGAGAAGCAGTTCCGGTCCGCTGCCCTTCTGCTTGAAGATCGGCGTCGCCCAGAATGAATAACCGTTTCCACGAACGCGTGTCGCCATGATCGACGCCTGGTCGCGCGCGTCCAGGAACTCGAAACCGGCCGACAGGTGGGGATGTTCGAACAGCGCCATGACCAGCGCGCGTGTGCGCGGAGCATCGGTGGCGACGTGATCCCAGTCATAAAACCCGGTGATGCGCACGCCGCGGGCGATCGCTGACCCCTTGGCCAGGGGACGGATCGTGACCCGCGCCTGGAGCGCCTTCTGGTTGTTGGTTTCGGCCTTGCTGTAGCCCTCGCCGTTGTAAACGCCGACGTGGATTTCACCGTAGTTTTGCGGCAGGTTGGTGTGGAACGAAGCGCCGTAGTCCGAAGAGGTCAGCTTGCCGACCCGCTCCGAAAAAACCGTACCCTGGAAGCGATAGCGATAGACTCCTTCTTCCCAGTCAACGAAAGGCGTCTGATTGGCGCCTACCCGGACCCAGGATTGCTTCCAGTCGCCGGTGTAATCGTCCAGACTGAACTGCGCGAACGCATACTTGATCCGGAAGACCAGGCTGCCGTCCAGGTTCGTGCCACCGGTCACGTGGGAGGACATGATGTCGGGCGTGAGCCGGTACGTGATGGCGTGCGTAATGTTGCCAGTGATGTTGATGTAACTCCGAGACAGATCGAAGTTATTGGCGGAATACATGTTGCCGTTCGGGTCCGGTCCCACTTTGGGACTCTTCTGATACGTGTACGTTGGGTAGAGCGTCAGGCCGATCTTGATAGTCGGCGTGTTGTCGGGCGGAACAAAACCGGCCGCCGGTTGAACCTGGGCAAAAGCGGATCCTGCCATGAACAGGAGCCCGATGACGAGAAACACCATCATCCGGGGGCCCCGGAATCGTGTTGAATTCGAAGCGTGCAGCAAACCTACCTCCTTAAATTGATCTCGATTGGGAGATCGCCGACGCGGCTGAATGCCGCATGGTTACGGAAAGAAAAACTCAGCTCGGCGATGGAGTATGGGCGCCCTGAGTTTCGAAGAATTGACGAATGTGTGAATAAATAATGAATTGGGAATCAGCGGTTTAACGGCCAATTCATATTTATGTAACCTTAAATTCATAATTCTCGCGAATCATGGAGGCTTCATCACGCGGGGTTTTGGGTCGCGTCTAAATCAATATCCTGATCGTTCTTCAAGCCGCCGGAGGCGGCGTATATGAGTACTCCCCAGCTCTCGACACCGGTGCCCAATCCAGTTCTGCATCAGTCGCCTCAGCCGCCACTGCCGCGGCAGGACAGGCCGGTCCCGTCGCATTCGATCAAAATTCAGGTGCGGGACCTGACCTGCTTTTATGGTTCCACCGCCGCCGTTAAAAATATTTCGCTGACTATTCCGGAGCACCGCGTTACTGCATTGATCGGTCCTTCCGGCTGCGGCAAGTCGACGTTCCTGCGTTCCCTGAACCGCATGAACGAAGTGGTGCGGAATGCCCGCAGCGAAGGCGCGATCGAATTGAACGGCGTTGACGTGCGCAGTATCGAGTTGACGCAACTGCGGCGACGAGTGGGTATGGTCTTCCAGAAGGCCAATCCGTTTCCGAAATCCATCTTCGACAACGTGGCGTACGGACTGCGGCTGGAGGGATGGCGCGGTCAGCGCCTGGCCGACGCCGTCGAGCAGAGCCTGCAGCGCGCGGCGTTGTGGTCGGAAGTGAAGGACTCGTTGCACAAATCCGCGTTTGAGCTCTCCGGCGGACAGCAGCAGCGTTTGAGCATTGCGCGCGCGCTGGCGCTTTCCCCCGAAGTGTTGTTGCTCGACGAGCCGTGTTCCGCGCTCGACCCGATCACGACGTCGCGGATCGAAGAACTGCTCCACGAGTTGAAGACGACCTGTACGATCGCGATCGTCACCCACAATATGCAGCAGGCCGCCCGGACATCCGATTTCACCGGATTCTTTCTGATGGGCAAGCTGATCGAGCTGAATGAAACGCGGGTGATCTTTGCGAATCCCCGCCACAAGGAAACGGAAGACTACATCACCGGCCGTTTCGGCTAAGCGCCAGGATCCAATCTATGGCGCGCCACCTCGAAAACGAACTGCGGCACGTGGAAGAGCGATTTCTCGAGATGGGCGCGCTCGTCCAGCGGGCGGTGCACACGAGCGTCGAGGCGTTGCGGTCTCTCGACCAGGACGCTGCGATGGACGTCCTCGATCGCCTTGAACCCGAGATCAACCGCCTTCACGCCGAGATCGACCGGTTAGGACTGGACCTGCTCACCCTCCAACAACCGTTTGCGACCGACCTCCGTTTCGTCATGGCGATCATGAAGAACAATAACGACCTGGAGCGGATGGGGGATCGCGCCGCCAGCATCGCGTTGCGCGTCATCTCCATGCTGGCGCAGCCGGCGCCCGGTTCGAACATTGACGTTGCGGGTATGAGCGACGCCATGGAAGGGATGATTCGCGACGCGATGGAAGCCTTCGTGCGGCGTGACGAACATCTTGCGCGGGAGGTGCTCGCGCGTGATGACGCGGTGGACCGCCGGCGCGACGCGATCTTTTCCAGCGTCATTGCGGAAATCCAGAGGCGTCCGGAACTCCTTCAGCGGGGGATTGATCTGATTCTGGTTTCCCGCAACTTCGAGCGCATTGCCGACCACGCCACCAACATCGCCGAAAACGTCCTCTTTCTCGTTCTGGGAAAGGACAACCAGCGTTGCGCCGGAACCCTCGAGCCCTGACCCTGCAAGGGCAGACTGCGGCGGCGCCTGTCGATCAGCCGGCCGAGTCTGATTCCGCGCGCTGCAGCAGCGCGGCCCCCACGATGATGAGTCCCTTGACAAGTCCCTGCAGATAGACCGACACCTGCAGCAGGTTTAGCATGTTCTGGATTACGCCGAGGATCAGCGCGCCGATGACGGTGCCGGCAATGACGCCGGAGCCGCCGCGCATGCGGGTGCCGCCGATCACGACGGCGGCAATGGCGTCCAGTTCGTAAAGAGAGCCGGAACTCGAGCTGCTGACCGAGTTCAGCCGGGAGGCCGAAAGCAGGGCGGATACGCCTGTCGCCAGGCCCAGGAGGGAATAGGTGGCAATCTTGACGCGATCCACCAGGATTCCCGAGTACCTGGCTGCGCGTTCGTTCGAGCCAATAGCGATGATGTAGCGGCCCAGCCGGGTACGATTGATGATGATCCAGCCCACAACGGCGGCCAGCGCGAACACGAGAACCGGCCAGGGCAGTGTGAGAGGAATCGGGACGGGAGCGCGGGGAGCAATGTTGGTCCCGGGAATGGGGATTCCGCCCGAGCCGGCCAGTTCGAATACGCCGGCGCTCGATGAACGGTATTCGCCGCCGGCAACGAACGCCATGGCCAGCGACCGGTAAGCCGCAAGGCCACCGAGCGTGGCAATGAACGGCGCCAGCTTGCCCTTCGCCACCAGAACGCCGTTGAGCGCGCCGGCAATCACTCCCGCCGCGAGAATGAGACCGAAGGCGGCGATGACCGATGTCCATTGGCCGGCGCCGCGGGCCAGCATGGCGTTCATGAGCAGGACTCCGATCCCTCCCAGAAACGCAACCAGCGAGCCGACGGAGAGATCGATACCTCCCAGCGTAATGACCAGCGTCATGCCGATGGCGATGATGCCCACGAAGGAAACCTGCCGGAGAATGTTGAGCAGGTTTTCCGGCTTGATCAGAACGCTTTCGCCCTTGGTCGCCGCTTCAAAGATGATCGTGAACAACACGAGCGCCGCCAGCGCGGCGGCGGGAACACCCCAGATTGGCCACCGGCGTGGACGCGGGCTGGAAGGAACTGGCGTCATGTCAACTCCTGCGCCGGCAGGACTACAGCGTTCATCAGTTGAGAGCTTTCAGCGCAGCCACCCCGCCAAGCTGGCCCATCTGGTTGAGGATCCATTGCTGCCGTTCGCGCACGTACGAGTTGGGCGCGTTGACGCGGAAGCGGCGCGGACTCGGCAGGACGGCGGCGAGCAGGGCGGCTTCACTGCCGTTTAACCGCGAAGCCGGTTTATGGAAGTATCGCTGGGCGGCCGCCTCCACGCCATAGACGCCGTCGCCGAATTCAGCGATGTTCAAATAGACTTCCAGAATCCGCCGTTTGGGCCAGAGCGTCTCCAGCAGAACGGTGAAATAGGCTTCAAAGCCCTTGCGCAGCCATGTCCGGCCGGGCCACAGGAAGAGGTTTTTGGCGGTCTGCTGGGACAGCGTGCTCGCGCCCCGGGTGCGCGATCCCTGGCCGTTGCGGGCAAGCGCCTTTTCGATGGCCTGCCAGTCGAAGCCGAAGTGGTCGATGAACTTCTGATCTTCAGCGGCGATTACGGCGACGCCCATGGCCGGGGAGATGTCGTCGAGGTCAACCCACTGGTAACGGGATGTGTAGGTTCCCTTCGTGAACCACGATTCCACGCGGCGTTCGACCATCAGCGCGGACGCCAGTGGCCGCACGAATCGCAATAGAAACACCGATCCCGTCGATAGCAGAACGAAAACGAGCGCAGCCATGCCCGCGTATTTCAGCGCGGACATGGCGCGTTTTCGAAGCTGGGAAAAGAGGCGGAGTCTTAAAACGGGTAATGCGCCTGGCCGAGCTGGATGGTCACCCATTTCAATTCGGTCATAGCCTCCATGGACCACTGTCCGCCTTCCTTGCCGATTCCGGAGTCCTTGACTCCGCCGAAGGGGATGTGCGCCTCGTCATGTATCGTTGAGCTGTTGATGTGCACGCTGCCCGATTCGATGCCGAGGGCGAATTTCATCGCCATCTGCAGATCGTTGGTCAGCACGGCGGCCGAGAGCCCGTAGCTGGAATCGTTGGCCAACTGCATGGCGTGATCAGGATCCTTGGCCTTGATCACGCTGGCGACCGGTCCGAAGAGTTCGTCGCGGAATACCGCCATGGAGGGAACCACGTCCGCGACCACCGTGGGTTCAAAGAACTGTCCCGAATGCCCGCCGCCGCAGAGGACGCGCGCGCCGGAAGATTGCGCCGCCTTCAGGCGTGTGTCGATGAAACCGCACTGCGAGCCGCGGATCAGCGGGCCGATCACCGTATGAGGATCGCGAGGGTCGCCCACCTGCAGGGTTTTGACCTTCGCGACAAACTTCTCAAGAAACTTCTCGTAGATCGGCTCTTCCACGATGATGCGGGATCCGGCCATACAGATCTGGCCCTGATGGATGAAGATGCCGAACGCTGCGGTGTTGACGGCGTAATCGAGATCGGCGTCCTTGAGAACCACGACGGGGCTTTTGCCGCCGAGTTCCAGCGCGATCTTCTTGCCGTATTTTGCGCATTCCACGGCCAGCAGTCGTCCGACAGCGGAAGATCCGGTGAAGGCGATCAACTTCACGCGGGGATCTTTGACCAGGACCTCGCCAAGGGTGGGGCCATCGCCGGGAACGACGTTGAGAACTCCGGGAGGCAGACCGGCCTCATGGAAGACCTCCGCGATTTTCATGCTGAGCAGCGACGTTTCTTCGGAGGGTTTGAGCACGAACGCGTTGCCCGAAGCCAGCGCCATGACGACCTTTTTCGTGCCGAGGATCAGCGGAAAATTGAACGGCGCGATGCCGGCCACGACGCCCAGCGGCCGCCGGATGGCGAAAGACATCAGGCCCGGCAGATCCGAAGGCATGACATGCCCAAATATGCGGCGGGCTTCGCCGGCTACCGCGCGAACGATGTTGACCGTATAGGTGACTTCGAACTGCGCCTTTCCGAAGGTCGAGCCGGCTTCGTCGATCAGGATGTCGACGAGTTCCTGCCGCTTGGCTTCCATGATGTCCGCCGCGCGAATCAGGATGATTTCACGTTGAGCGGGTGGCGTGGCGCCCCAGGCCTCGGCGGCGGCTGCGGCGGCGTCGATGGCCGCCGTCATTTCTTTCGGACTCGCAAAGTAGACCTTGCCGGCCGGCTTTCCCGTCGCGGGATTCACGACGGTGGTCAGTTGGTCATTGTCGAGCGTTACGGTATGGCCGTTAATGTAAGGCACAAGCGCCTCCTGTTTTGAAGTAATGGCGCCTCATTGTACACCGGCAGGGGCAGGTCTCTTCTAGCCCTGTCTCCCTTCGATCGCCAGCAACAGGATGACCGCCGCGATCGCGAGGCGCCGGTCCAGTTCCCTTCCGGGATCGCCCGTCAGATCCACGCTCAGTTTGGGCGCAAAGAAATTCCAGTTCTGCGCGGCCGTTCCCACTTCGTGTCCGCGGACGATAAACCGGAATTTCTGAGGAATCAGGTCCGTGACAAAACGCCGCGCCAGGGCAAGCGCGGTGGAGTCTTCAACGATCCGGCCGATGTCCTGATCGAGACTGTCCATGACGACCCACTCGTCCTTCAGAATCGATTTGAGTCCCCGTCGCTTGAGCGCTCCAACCTGTTGTTGCGTGGCGCTGTCGATGACATCGTACGCGGATGAAAAATCCAGAATCTTGCGGGCCCGGATGTGAAGCAATTCATGAGACATCGTCTGGTCTGTATAAAGACGGATGTCCTCCTTCAGCTTGAACGCCTTCTGTTTGCAGAAACCGATGGCGTTGCCGAGTTCGTCCGAGAAGTAGAACTTCGGCGAAAACAGTTCGAATATCTTCCTTCGCGCCAGGAAACGATCATGGGCAAACGGCGCGGTGGCTGGGGAGTATGCATTGGTCATCGTTGATCCTTTCTCCGGCGCGCGGATCGTACTGCTTTTCGGCGCGCGGGCAAAGGGGTTACAGCAAGACTGGCTCAGGATCGGCGCGGACGGACAATGGCCGAGTCTCCGAACTTGTCCCGTATGCGGTCGACCGCATCGTTGAGATCTTCGGTTTTCTTCTGCGCTCTGTCCGCAAAAAGGTCGAGCTGCGCTTCATGGTCCTCGAGGACGAGACCGGAGGCGCTCACGCCGAGCAGCCGCACCTTGCGGTCGAGGGGAAACCGATCAAAAAGCCCCAGCGCCATCCGGGCGATGTCCATGTCGGCGCGAACGGGCCTGGCTGCGGTTGCCTGGCGCGTATGGGTTTCGAACCCGGTGTATCGCAGCTTCAACGTAATCTGGCGCGCGCGATAGTTGGACTGGCGCAGCCTCCGGCCGACGCGTTCGGCGAGACGCCGTATGGTTTCGGTTAGGAATTCGCGGTCGCGGGAGTCCTCGTCAAACGTGGTTTCCGCGCCAATGGACTTCGGTTCCCGGTGCGGCGCGACCGGCCGTTCATCGATTCCGCGCGATAGCTGTTCGAGGTGCGCTCCCGAGTCGCCCAGCGCTTTCAGCGCGCCCGTTCCTGCCGCTCGAATGTCGCCGATCGTGCGGAATCCCAAGGCGTGGAGCCGCTTTTCGGTTTTCGGGCCGACTCCCCAGAGTCGCGAAATCGGCAGGTCGGCCAGAAAGCCTTCGACGTTCTCCGGCGCGACGATCACGAGACCATCCGGCTTTCCGATGTCCGACGCGATCTTGGCGATGAACTTGTTCGGGCCGGCGCCCGCCGACGCCGCCAGTCCCGTGGTCTCCCGAACCTGTCGTTTGACCTCCCGCGCAATGTGTTCCGGCGAACCGAGCAGTTTGATCGAACCGGTGATGTCCATGAACGCTTCGTCGATGCTCAGTGGTTCCACCAGGTCGGTGAAGCGTTCGAGCACAGCCATGATTTCGGCCGAAATCGCGACGTAGTGGGCCATGCGGGGAGGCAGGTAGACACCGTCCGGGCAGAGTTTCCAGGCCTGCCCGATGGGCAAAGCGGAATGAACGCCGAACGCGCGCGCCTCATAAGAGCAAGCGGCCACCACCCCGCGACCCCGTCCCTGTTTCGGATCCGCCCCGATGATGACCGGCCTGCCCTTGTAGACGGGATTGTCACGCTGTTCGATGGACGCGTAGAAGGCGTCCATATCCACATGCAGGATTACGCGCTGTGACATTAGAGTGTTTGGCTTCGAGAGTTGAGTTTTCCGCGCAACGCGGATCCTCCTCTATGCGTTTCCCGGTTTTCAGCTTTTGGATTCCCGGCACGGGCTGTTAGGGTATACCGTTCAGCGCCGGAGGCGCAGGTTGTTTTGACTCGATATCTGATGGTCATGCTCGGAGGTGGGATGGGCGCCGCCGCCCGCCTGGCAGTTGGTCTGGCGATCCAGTCGCGGATGGACGGTCGTTTCCCCTGGGGAACCGTGTTCGTGAACGTCAGCGGGTCGTTTCTGATTGGCTTGATCACGGCGCTCCTTGCCGAAAAGATGGCCAATCCCTACTGGCACCCTCTGCTCGTCGTTGGCTTTCTGGGTGGGTTCACGACTTTCTCCACATTCGAATACGAGACGTTCCAGCTTGTCCGCGGGACGGGCGCCGCCTGGTACGGCCTCGCGAACGTTCTGGGCAGCGTGGTTCTGGGTTACATCGCTGTGTGGATTGGCTCCTCCCTCGGCAGAAGCTAGCGTGATCACGCTCAAGGCTGTCCTGGAGTACGACGGAACCCGTTACAGCGGCTGGCAGGAACAGAAGAATGCCCGCACCGTCCTCGGTGAAGTCCGTAAGGCGGTCGAAGAAGTCCTGGGCGCGCGCGTCGAACTGATGGGTTCCGGCCGCACCGACGCCGGCGTGCATGCGCTCGGTCAGGTGATGCATATCAAACTCGTGTCGGGACTCGCGGGCGGCGCGGCCGGCGGACTCGAAAACGCGCGGCGGAAATTGAACGAGCGTCTTCCGGCGGATATCGCGATTCTCAGCGTCGAGCCGGCCCCGCGCAGCTTCCATGCCCGCCATGACGCGATCGCGCGGACCTACCTTTACCAGATATCAAAACGGAAACAGGCGTTCACCAAGCGGTTCGTCTGGTGGGTCAAGGACGACCTCGATGTCAGCGCAATGGAGCGCGCGGCCGCCACGCTCGTCGGCCGCCATGACTTTGCGTGCTTTCGTGAAAAGGATCACTCACGGCAGGAAGAGTCGACGGTTGTCGTGGTGTATCGGTCCGAGATCGAAACGAATGAGGATATCGTCCAGTTTCGGATCGAGGCGTCGCACTTTCTGTGGCGGATGGCCCGACGCCTGGTCGGCGTGCTGGTTCGAATCGGAACGGGCGCCATGCAAGAGCAGGATCTCGTCCGGTTGCTGACCGGCAAGCCAGATCCCGCTTTCGAAGTTGCGGCCTGGACAGCGCCGGCGTCCGGGCTTTTTCTGGAGACCGTGCGATACGAATGAAATTGACATCATTTCATCGCCCTGCCATAAGTAACGGCCTCAGATCCCTGAAGGTCTCACATGAAATACCTTGTCATTGGCGCCATGGCGATGGCTCTGGCGTGTGTGGGCTTGAGTGTCTTGCCGGTTCCGATGGTTGAGGTTCAGGGAGCGCCGCCCCTTCAAGCCGCGAAAACACCGAACAAGTACCAGGGGACGGATGCCGACTGGCCGCGGCTGGCCGGCGATCTGGCCGGCACACGTTACTCACGTCTCAAGCAGATCGATACGACGAACGTTTCGAAACTGGTTTCCGCCTGGACGTTTTCCGGAGTCGGATCGGAGACGACACCCATTGTTGTGGATGGCGTCATGTACGTCGGAACAACCGGCGGCGTGGCTGCGCTCGAAGCCGATACCGGCAAGGAGATCTGGAGTTTTGGAAGCGCCGCCGCTGCCGGGCGCGGGAGCGCCGGCGGAGGTGCGGGAGGTCGTGGCGCAGCGCGGGGCAACGGAGCGGGAGGCGGCCGAGGCGCCGGGTTCATTCAGGCCGGCCAGGGCGCTCAGACCGCCCCGCCGCGTGGACCGGGCGCGGGCCAGGCGGGCGCCGGGGGCGAGATTGGCGCGCCCTCCAGTCGGGGTGTGGCCTACTGGCCAGGAGACGCCGGTCATCCCCCACGCATCATTTTCACGGCGGGAAGGCGCATGGCTGCGCTAAAAGCCCAAACGGGTCAGCTCGACACCGCCTTTGGTTCCGGCGGAACGGTGGATCTGGGAGAAACCTGGGGCGGCGTTCCCGCCGTTTACAGGAACCTTCTTATTGTCGGTATCTTCAACGGCGAGGTCCCCACCGGAAACTCCCCCGGAGACACTCGGGCATTCGATGCCCGCACCGGGGAACTTGTCTGGACCTTCAAGACCGTGGCGCAACCCGGTGACGCGAATTTCAAAGGGGCATGGCTAAACGACGGCTGGAAAAACCGCCAGGGCGTCAATCACTGGGGCTGGTTTTTTACCCTTGATGAAGAGCGTGGCTACGTCTACACCGTGATTGGCTCGCCGGCGGGCAACTATTGGGGCGGGGACCGTCCGGGAACCAATCTTTATGCAAACTCCGTTGTGGCGCTGGACGCGAACACGGGCAAATACGTCTGGCATTTTCAGACAGTCCATCATGACCTTTGGGACTCCGATCAACCATCCCCACCGACGCTTCTGGACATTCAGGTCAACGGGCAGGTCAACGGGCAGGTCAACGGGCGAACGATTCCAGCGCTTGGACTGATCGGAAAATCCGGCTGGTTGTTTATTCTCGACCGCACGAACGGCAAGCCGGTCTTTGGCGTTGAAGAACGTCCGGTGACGAAAGGCAACGCGCCGGACGAATGGTATTCGCCGACGCAGCCCTTTCCCGTGAAGCCGCCGGCCATTGCGCGAACCAGCTTCAAGAAGGAGGATCTGGTTACCGCTGACGACACGACGCCACAACATGCTGCCGCATGTCAGGCGCTGTATGAACGCATGGGCGGTCTGTACAACGTGGGCCCGTTCACGCCGTTCCTGTTTCATGAAGGTCCACGGAAAGTCACCTACGATCCCAACGGGCCCCCGAAAACCACCATCAATTTCCCCGGAAATGGAGGCACGAACTGGGGAGGTCCCGCCTCCGATCCGGTGAAGGGATACATCTTCGTCTTTTCGCAGGATTCCGCGCTGACCGGATGGATCGAGGCGCGGGAGCCGGGTGGTAACTACGGTAACCGAACGCAGGGTTCGACTCAGCCCTATGACCGTGGCAGCGTTAACGGGCCGGGCCCATACAACAACTTTTCTGCGAATGGGATGCCGTGCCAGAAGCCACCCTGGGGCACGCTCAGCGCGGTGGACGCGAACACCGGCGATTTTGCCTGGCAGATACCGCTCGGGGTGACCGACAGCCTTCCGGAGGGGAAGCAGAACACGGGCCGCGGCGGATCCGCCGGACCTATAGTGACGGCGGGCGGCCTGGTGTTTATCGGCGCTGCGAGCGACAGCCGTTTTCGCGCGCACGACGCCACGACGGGGAAGGAGCTCTGGGTGACAAGCCTGAACAGCAGCGGGAATGCGAATCCCATGACGTATCAGGCGAAGAACGGCAAACAGTATGTGGCGCAGGCGGCCGGCGGCGTCATTAACGTGTTTACGCTGCCTTAGGACGAATGAATGACTGCAGGACGACACAGGAGATTCTTCATGATGACGGGACGATTGTTCGGAGTAGCGGCGCTCGCGTTGACGTTGGCAAACGTGGCGACGGCTCAGGACGCCAGGACGGTGGTGGCCAATGCCACGAAGGCCATGGGATACGGCGACCTCAATACGATCGAGTATTCGGGCCCTTTAGCTTACGAGGGGGCCGGCATCGGGCAGTGGCAGGGGCCGGCAACGGGCTGGCACCAGCAGACGCTCAGGAACTACACCCGCTTCATTGATATCGCGGCCGGGACGTCGCAGCGCACGGGAACACAGTCGAGACCCGGCGACCCGGCGACCGGTCTTCTGCCTGGCGGCGGTGGACTCGATCCTTCGAACAGCGAAAGTCCGAACACCTGTACCGTCGCCGCGACCGGAGCATGGTCATCACGATTCGATGTGACATTGTCGCCGCCCGCGTTCCTGCGGATGGCCGCGGCCGCCTCGGACCTGACCGCCCGTGCCCAGACGGTGGGGGGCAAGCGATTTACGGTCGTTTCGTTCTCGACGGACCAGAAGGCGCCATCCGGCGTGGCTTATCGCCTGTCCGGGTATATCGACGATCAGAACATGCTGGACAAGGTCGAGACTGGCTATGAAGACTCTGCGCCGTTTCTCATTGGCGACATCCTCGTCGAACAGACGTTCTCCGGTTACAAGACTTTCGGCGCCGTGAAGTTTCCAACGCGGATTACACAGAAGCGCGGTGAAGTCGTCTGGAATGACACGATGATCGCCAGCGTAACACCCAACGCGCCGGCGCCCGCGGCTGCCGGTGGCGCCGCGTGTGGCGTCGGCGGTGGCGGTGGTCGGGGAGGCGGCGCTCCCCGAGGGGGCGCAGCTCCTGGCGGTGGACGTGGCGCCGCTCCTGGTGGCGCAGGGCCGGGTGGAGGCGCACCCGGCGCAGGACGTGGCGGCGCTCCTGGTGGCGGACCCGGCGCAGGACCGGGCGCGCGCGGTGGGCGCGGCAACAATCTCGCAGCGCAGGGTGGGGCAGGCGCCCGGGGGGGCGGCGCCGCCGGGACTCCGGTGCGAAAGCTTGCGGATGGAGTGTTTCAGGTTGGGGGCGGTTACCGCGTTCTGGCGGTCGAATTCAAGGATCACATCGTGATGGTGGATGCGCCACAGAATGGTATTGCCGATTTCATCGAACAGACCAGGCAGGCAATCCCCAATAAGCCGATCACTGCAGTCATCAGCACGCACAATCACTTCGATCATTCCGGCGGCCTGCGCGTCGTTGCGGCGGAAGGGGCCACGATCGTCACCAATGAGATGAACAAGCCGATCTTTGAGAAGTGGTTCTCCAATCCGAGGACACTTCAGGCGTCCGGCGGCGGCTGGCCGGATGCGCTCGAACAGTCCGGAAAAAAGGCGAAGTTCAAATATGTGAAGGACAAGCTGGTCATGAAGGACGAGACCCGCACCGTCGAAATCTACGCGCTCAAGGGCGTTCTGCACAGTCAGGACATGATGGTGGTGTATCTGCCCAGGGAGAAGATCGTGTTCCAGTCCGACGCCTATAACCCGGGAAACCCGGGCGCGCCGACCACGGGAACCGGACAGCTGGCGTTCCAAAAGCTGCTGGCGTCGGAGCTGGATCGCCTGAAACTGGACTACAACCTTCTTGTTGCCGCACATCAACCTTCGAGCGGCGATCGGGACGTCACAAAACAGGATTTGTTCACGGCGATCGGCAGGGCGAACTGAGCAACTGGAAGGGGGGAAAGGGATCTTGACTTCCCCGGATGCCCTGCATAGGCTTGTGCCGCGCCCTTTTCATCTCGGAATTTCGGAGGACAAACCAATGAAGGTTAGGTTAATTGCTGCGATGGCAGGTCTTGCCCTGGCCGCCATGGCGCTTCCCCTTGCTGCGCACCACTCATTCTCTGCTGAATACGACTCCGCCAAAGTGCTGAATATCAGAGGCAAGTTCATCAAGTTCGAATGGACGAATCCTCATTCGTGGGCCTATGTCGAGGTTACGCAGAAGGATGGGACGAAGACGATCTGGAGGGGAGAAACGCTGCCGGTGAACCTGCTTTATCGCAACGGTTGGACGCGCGAAATGACCGAGGCGCTCGTCGGCAAAACCGTGACGATTACCGGACCGGCTGCAAAAGACGGCTCTCCTCACCTGTTTGCCCAGCAAGTGCAGGCGGACGGACAGGCTGTCCTTCAGATGAGCGGACCGCCTCCGTCAAACTAGCCGCGAGGCAAATCAGGAGTTTTACACAAGATGAAAGTTCGTTCCTTTGCTTCTTTCGCCGCAACCGTTCTGGTCGTGGCGGCGGTAGTGGGGTCATTGGCGGTCATGGGGCAGGGCCCGTCGGCGGGAACCGCTATTCCCCGCAGTGTGGATGGCAAGCCGGATTTCAGTGGGATCTGGCAGGTTCTTGATAACTCCATCGACGCCAATATCGAGCCGCATGAAGCTTCTTATGGTGTTCGCGGCGGTCCGGGCGCCATCGTCGATCCTACGGATGGCAAACTGCCCTATCTACCCGCGGCATTGGCGAAACGCGAGGAGAACTATAAGAACCGGGCGATGGATCCGGTGTCCCAGTGCTTTTCGCCGGGTGTGCCCCGGTTGGTCTACGTTCCGTATCCCTTCCAGATTACGCAGACACCGAAGTGGATGGTGATTACGTCCGAGTTCGTGAACAACTATCGGAACGTGTACATCAACGACAGTGAGCATCTGAAGGGCATCGATTTCTATATGGGCGATTCCCGCGGGAAGTGGGAGGGCGATACCCTGGTAATCGATGTGGCCAATTTCCGGCATCAGCCTGATGAAGTTCAAACCTGGTTCGACGCATCGGGCAACTGGCATAGCAACAAGCTCCATGTGGTTGAACGCTGGAAGATGGTGAGCCCCAATGTGATCAATTTCCGCGCCACAGTGGAAGACCCCGAAGTTTTCTCCAGACCCTGGACTATGGAAGTCACGATTTATCGCCATCTCGAAAAGAACTTCCGTCTGATGGACTATCAGTGCCAGATCTTCAAAGAGAATCTAGTGAGAAGCGGCAAGGGGCCTGCTTTCAGAGTCGTGAGCGACTAGCCGCAACCGGCTTACAAGGAGATCGAGCAGATGAAGCAAAGATATGCAGGTTGGATCGTCTCCGCGCTTGTCGGCGCGGTCATGATTGGTCAGGTCGTCACAGCGCAGGGGCCTGGTGGTGGCGGGCAACGCGGAGCCGGCGCGGGTGCGCGGGGTGGAGGTCCGGGAGGCGCTGGCGGTCAGCGCGCCGGGGGCACGCCTCGTGGCGGTGGCGGTACCGGGGGGGGAGGGCAGCGTGGCGGAGAGCCGGTACCTACCTTCGCAATTGTCCGTACGCCGGACGGCAAACCGGACTTTTCCGGTTATTACACACCGCCGACGACTACAGATATCGAGGGAAGGGGCTCAACAATCGTCGATCCGATGGGAAAGATTCCATATAACGACAAGTGGAGGGCCCTCAAAACCGAAACGACACGATCTCGAATGTTCGATGAACCCTACGCTCACTGCCTGCCTGCAGGGGTTCCCACTAATTTTGGGATCCAGATGGGATTGCAGATTGTTCAGGACAAGAACACCGTCTTCATATCGTGGGACACCGTTGGGGCCTACCGCCTGATCTATTTGGATGGCCGGACGCATCTTCCTGCGGCAGTCAAACTCTATCAGGGTGATTCGATCGGAAAGTGGGATGGAGACACTCTGGTCGTCGATACCACGAATCAAAAGGCCGGATGGCTCGATGCCAACGGCGCCATTCACAGCGATAAGATCCATGTTTCGGAAAGATTCAGCTTTGTTCTCGATGAAGAAGGGAAGACGAACGGGAATATCAAGTACGAAGCGACGGTGGAGGACCCCGAGGCTTTTACCCAGCCTATGAAGCTGTCGACTACATTTCCCCGGAACAACAACGTTCCGCGCGGTTTCCAGGGACGGCCGACCGGTTACGAGCAAACGGAAACGGCCTGCGTCGAGGGTGAGCGCGATACGCAAATTTATCCGACCACCGCGGGCGGGTTTTCCGAGATCCGTGAGACCTCGGCGGTCGACAATCTGCCGGAAGACATGATTGGTCGTGGTGGCGGTGGTCGCGGTGGTGGCGGCGGTGGCGCCGGCGGTGGCGGTCGGGGTGGCGCCGGTGGTGGCGGTCGTGGTGGCGCAGGCGGCGGTGGCGGTTTTGGCGGCGGTGGCGGCTTCGGCGGAGGAGCCCCGGGCGGCAACTAGCCAGGAGCGCTTACGCAGTCGCGCATCTGAAACTTAACGGGAGGGCGTACGGTGGTAAGTCGTACGCCCTTTTTGCTTTCAAGAATGAAACGACCACAAACAATCGTGATTCTGTTCGCTGTTCTGGCGATTCTGTCAGGTATGCCGGTTTCGAGCGCCCATCACGCCACAGCCACGGAGTATGACATCTCCAGGACCATCACGCTCAAGGGCGCGGTCGCCGGTTTGAACTGGGCGAATCCGCACGTCCACATCGATCTGAAAGTGAAGCAGGATGCGGACGGGGAGGAGACCTGGGACGTTGAATTCGGCTCTCCCGGCGCAATGGCGGTGGCTGGAATCACGAAGGAGTCGCTGCCTGTCGGCGCGACGGTTGTCGTGAAGGCTTACCCGGCAAAGGTCAAGGGAACAAGGACGCGCGCCTGCGCAATAGAAGCGACGCTGCCGGACGGTTCAACCACCAGGTTTGTCGTCGGCGTCTAGCGCCTGGCGGCAGTTCCAATTTCTTCCTTGTCTTCTCTGTAGTTTCGAAGTTGTGGCCAGAGCCAGGCCGTTGCCGCCACGACGATCCCTGTTCCAATCCCTCCGCTGACGACCGAAGCAACCGGTCCGAACGAATTGGCGACCAGCGCAGATTCGTAGGCGCCCAGTTCATTCGAAGTTCCTATGAAGAGGCCGTTGATGGAAGAGACACGGCCGCGCATTTCGTCCGGTGTGAGCATCTGAACCAGTGTGGTTCGGATGACCACGCTGATGTTGTCGAACGCGCCCAGGAACAGGAGCATCAGCAGGGAGAACCAGAAGTTCTCCGAGATTCCAAAGAGAATGGTTGCCAGTCCGAAGCCGGCAACGGCCATCAGGAGCGCTCGCCCCGCCCGGGCGAAGGGTGGGCGCCGGGCCTGAATCATCGCCATGCTGCAGGCGCCAATCGAAGGCGCGGCAAGTAGCCATCCCAGGCCGCCAGGGCCGACGGCGAGAATGTCCTTGGCGTAGATGGGCATCATGGCGGTTGCCCCGCCGAGAAGCACGCCGAACATGTCCAGCGTGATCGCGCCGAGCACCACCGGAGTCTTCCGGATGTAACGGAATCCGGCGAGCAGGGAGTCCGCGGTCAGCGGTTGCCGGACGCCTGCCTGGTGACGATAGGTGACGCCTGACATGAGTGAAAGAAAGAGCGCCGCGCAGACAGCGTTGATGATGTAAACCCAGGCGGCGTCCTTCAGAAGTGCGATCATGATGCCCCCGACCAAGGGGCCGCCCCAGGATGCGAGTTCAAATGTCGTGGAATTCCACGAGACCGCGTTGCTGAAGATCTCGCGGGGGACAATCCGAGGGAGGAAGGCGGCGCGCGCTGGCATCCAGAAGGCTCGCGCAATTCCCGAAAGCGCGAGGAATAGATAGATCAGGGGGATCGGTCCCGTGGTGGCGGAGGTCCATGCCAGCCCGAATGCCGCCACTCCGCTCAGCGCGACGGCGGCCATCAGGACATGTTTCCGGTTGAAGGAGTCCGTGGCGTGTCCGGCGAAAAGGGTCAGCCCGAGGACAGGCAGGAACTGGGCGAGACCGACATAACCCAGATGCATGGCCGAACCGGTTCTTTCGTAGATTTCCCATCCGACCGCGACCTTCTGCATCTGCAGGCCGACGAAGAGCGCGCCATTGCCGATGAGGTACCGGCGAAAGGAGGCAGCCCGGAGCGCCGCGTATGCGTCATGGCTCTGAGTCATTGCAGCGCTGTGTGACGGTCAAAGGAAAGGACGTATGTGGGGACCATCAAGACGATCAAAGAGTTACGGATCTGATGAAGTGCCGAAAAGAGGACTCGAACCTCCACGAGCTTGCGCTCACTAGAACCTGAATCTAGCGCGTCTGCCAATTCCGCCATTTCGGCCGGGCCATTGAATCTAATGTGGTTTAAAGAACGAAGTCAATAGACGCTTTCATCTTGTTCACGCTAGAATTGTCGGACCGCCGGCGTAGCTCAGGTGGTTAGAGCGAAGGTCTCATAATCCTTAGGTCGACGGTTCGAGTCCGTCCGCCGGCATCTTTTCGATCTCCATGCTTTCCACATTCGCTTCCCGGATTCAGCGAACCATCCGCGCCCGGGCCCTGCTGGACCCCGCCGAACGGGTCCTGGTTGGCGTATCCGGAGGGGCTGATTCCGTTGCCCTTGCCTGTGTGTTGAAGGAACTCGGGCACGGAATCGGTATCGCACACCTCAACCATCGATTGCGGGGCGCCGACTCCGACGAGGACGAACGATTCACAGCCCAACTGGCCGAACGGCTTGGCGCGCCATTTTTTGCCAGCGCGGCGGAGTTTTCCCCGGACGCGTCGAACCTGGAGGAGTTGGGGAGAAACGCCAGACGGACGTTCTTTGAGTCTGTCCGCTCGGATTCAGGGTTTGACAAAATTGCTCTGGGGCACAATCGGGATGATCGGGCCGAGACCTTTCTCCTTCATTTGACCCGCGGCGCCGGGCTCGAGGGTTTGACCTCCATGCGCTCCCGCGCCGGCTTTGTGGTCCGGCCCCTGATTGAAGTTGGGAGGGCGGAGATTACCAGCTACCTCGATGAACTTCGGCAGCCCTGGAGGACGGACATCACCAATGCGGACCTGCGTTTTGCGCGGAATCGCATGCGTCATATCGTCGTCCCGGAGTTGACCCGGACGTTCAATCCCCGCCTTTCCGAAGCGTTGCTGCGGACACTGGATCTTCTCGAGGATGAACACTCCTGGATGCAGGCGCTGACGGTTGAGTGGCTCGAACGTTACGCGCAACCGGCCGTCAGCGGTTTTGCCGTTGACGCGGCCGCCCTTGCCGCGGCGCCTTTCGCTTTGGCGCGCCGTGTCATCCGAGAGAGTATTCGCAAGGTGTCCGGTCCTCTCACCGGAGTCCGTTTCGGTCATATTGAGGCCGTGCTCGATCTGGCGGCGGAGGGAAAGAGTGGCAAGACGGCAGAAATTCACGGTGGTGCGATCGCCCGCAGGGAGTTTGAGTGGATTGTGTTTTCTCGCCGGGCGGAACCGGTGGCCGATTTTGCCTATGACCTGCCTGTTCCAGGATCCGTGCGAGCGCCGGCGCTGGGGAAACGGTTTCGAGCTTTTTTCGTCGAATCCGCGCAGCCGCGTCCCGGCGCGAATCCCATGGTATTTGTGGATGGTGAACGTCTCGGACCGTATGTTAGAATCCGCGCTTGGAAGCCCGGAGACTACTACAGGCCGGCTGGTCGGCCCGCCGGCAAGCTCAAGAAACTCTTTCAACAAGCCCGGATTCCGAGGAGTCAGCGGAGCGGGTGGCCTGTTTTTGTCACCGATTCAGGGATCGTCTGGGTCGCCTCGTTCCCCGTTTCTCGCGAGTTCGCGGTCGGCGAACGTTCTCAGAAAATCGTGGCGCTGGAGGCGCTTCCTGACTAGAAATAAGGGTAATCCGTTTACGAGCCCATTCGGTCTAACGGGGAAGAGTCGGAAAACCCCGAGGACTGGAGGAACGATTTAATTGAACTCAACAGTAAAAACGATTTTCGTTTGGACTGGTTTCATCATGTTGGCGGTGCTGTTGTACCGGTTTGTCGCCAACCAGGGTGAAGCCACCGAAACCCGTATCGCATACAGCGATTTCCTCGACAAGGTTCAACAGGGGAATGTTGCGGACGTGAAGATCGTCGATTCCTCTGATGTGACGGGAACGTTCAAGAACAATGAGAAGTTCAAGACGGTCATGCCCGACGATCCCGACCTGATCAAGGTCCTTCGTGAGCACAGCGTTAAGGTCGAGGTCGAAAAACCGCAACAGAATCCATGGCTTCAGGCGTTGTTTTCTTCCGCTCCGTTTCTGTTCGTGATCGGGTTCTGGATTTTTTTCATGCGCCAGATGCAAAGCGGGGGAAACAAGGCTCTGTCCTTCGGCAAGAGTCGGGCTCGCCTGCTGACGGCCCACCAGAAGAAGGTCACGTTCAAGGACGTGGCCGGTGTTGAAGAGGCCAAGGAAGAGTTGCAGGAGATCATCGATTTCCTCAAAGAGCCGCAAAAGTTTCAAAAGCTTGGTGGCCGCATCCCCAAGGGGGTGCTGCTGGTCGGGCCTCCGGGTACGGGCAAGACGTTGCTGGCGAGGGCTATTGCGGGCGAAGCCAATGTGCCGTTTTTTTCGATCAGCGGCTCCGATTTTGTCGAGATGTTCGTCGGCGTTGGCGCGTCCCGTGTTCGTGACCTTTTTGAGCAGGGCAAAAAGAACGCGCCCTGCATCATTTTCATCGACGAAATCGATGCGGTCGGCCGCCACCGTGGCGCCGGTCTGGGCGGTGGCCACGATGAGCGGGAACAGACGCTCAATCAGCTCCTTGTCGAGATGGACGGTTTTGAGTCCAACGAAGGCGTCATCCTGATCGCGGCGACCAACCGTCCGGACGTCCTTGACCCGGCGCTGCTGCGTCCGGGGCGGTTCGACCGGCGCGTAGTTGTTCCCAGACCGGACGTCAAGGGACGCGAGGGGATCCTGTCGGTTCACGTGCGCAAGATCCCGATGGCGGACGATGTCGACATCTCTGTTATTGCCCGCAGCACCCCGGGATTTTCCGGCGCTGACCTGGCGAATCTCGTGAATGAAGCGGCGCTCAACGCCGCCCGGATGAACCAGAAGTCCGTCACGCACGAGGATTTCGAACTGGCGAAGGACAAGGTCCTGATGGGCGTGGCCCGAAAGTCCATGCTCATCAGCGAGCATGAAAAGCGCGTTACGGCGTATCACGAGGCCGGTCACGCGCTGGTTGCAACCATGACGGAAGGCGCCGATCCGTTGCATAAGGTGACCATTATTCCGCGTGGTATGGCGCTGGGTGTTACTCAGCAGTTGCCGGTCGATGACCGGCATACCTACTCCAAGACCTATCTGGAAGGGCAGTTGAGCATCATGATGGGTGGGCGACTGGCTGAGGAACTGTGTCTTGGAGCCATGACGACCGGGGCCGGCAATGACATCGAGCAGGCGACCGAGCTGGCCCGTAAGATGGTGTGCCAGTTCGGTATGTCGTCCCTCGGACCGCTGACGTTCGGCAAACAGGAAGAGCAGATTTTCCTGGGCCGGGAGATCGCCCAGCACCGTGATTACAGTGAGCATACGGCGGTCGCGATCGACGATGAGGTCCGGAAGTTCGTCATGGGGGGCTACGAACGCGCCAAGGCGATCCTGACTGGAAATCGCGAGGGGTTGGGACGTATCGCGGAAGCGCTGCTTGAGCGTGAATCTCTGGACGCTGCGGAGATCAAACTCCTGCTCGCCGGTCAGCCGCTGGAAGAGCGCCGGACGCAGAAAATTGAAATCAAACCGGAGCGGCCGACTCCCGCTCCGGCAACGCCCAAAGGGGTTCGCCCGGCCACCATTCCACCTCAGGAACGGCCTGCTCCGGCATAAAAGAGGAGATCTGCAGGGGGCGGCCGGGCTTTTGTCCGGTCTGCCCTTCCTCCGTCGCTCATGATTCGCCAAAGCTATGATTGGCGCCTCACACGGTCCACTCTCGTTCTGGGAAAACGGACCGTTATCATGGGCATCCTGAACATCACTCCCGACTCTTTTTCGGATGGTGGGCGCTATTTTGATCCGAAGCGCGCAGTCGACCGCGCGCTGGAGATGGAGCGTGAGGGGGCCGATATCATCGACATCGGTGGGCAGTCCACGCGACCAGGTAGCGCTGAGATACCGGAAGAAGAGGAACTCCGCCGGGTGATACCAGTCATGGAGGCGCTGAGTCTTTCGGGGCAGGTTCCGGTGTCGATCGACACCTACCGGTCCGGCGTTGCCCGCCGCGCAATCGAGGCGGGCGCCCAGATCATCAACGACATCAGTGGATTCCGTCTTGACCCGCACATGGCGTCCGTGGCCAGTGAATCGCGTGCGGGCGTCGTGCTGACATTCAGCCGGGGCAGTCGCGATGCGCTTCATGCGCAGCCTCCCCTGACCGATCCCGTTGCCGAGGCGCGCCAGGCGCTGCGGGAACTGGCCGACGACGCTGAACGTTCTGGTGTCGAGCGGCAGGCCATCGCGGTGGATCCGGGCATCGGCTTCGGGCAGCGCGCGGCGGACAGTCTGAAGGTTCTTGGCGGGTTGGATGCGCTGGGATCGCTGGGCTATCCCGTCCTGGTCGGCGCATCCCGGAAGTCATTTATCCGTAAGATCGTTTTGGAGAACCCCGAACTGCTTCCGTGGGGAACCGCGGCGACTGTCACGAGCGCTATCATGCTTGGCGCGCACGTCGTCCGTGTTCATGACGTTGCGGCGATGAGAGCGGTCGCCCGGGTTACCGATGCCATTGTTGCGGGAGAACTCTTCTGAAACATGCCGGAATTAATGACATTTGCGCGTTTCAACGCGGTTGCCGTCATCGATATTCTGATCGTTGCGGTGCTGATCTATCGCGTGCTGGCCTTCATGAAGGGCACGCGCGCGGTGCAAATGGCCATCGGAATTGCGCTCTTGATCGCGTTTTTCTATGTATCCCGGTGGAGCCGGCTCGTCGTTGTGTCGTGGCTCATGACGACCACCCTGCCGTATTTTGCGTTTGCCGTGATCGTCATTTTCCAGCCCGAAATCCGTCGCGCTCTTGCGCAGTTTGGACGGGCTTCGATCTTTCCTGGATTGTCCGCTGCCGGCCGGGCCGAGTTTTATGACGTGATCGCCCTTGCGGTGACCACGCTGGCTGCAAGGAAGACCGGCGCCCTGATCGTCATCGAGCGCGGGATCGGTCTGAAAGGCTACATTGAGAGCGGTATCGCCATGGATGCGCGCCTGTCCTACGATCTGCTGGTGACGCTGTTTCATCGCGATGTTCCGATGCACGACGGGGCAGTGATCGTTCAGCGGGAACGGGTTGCCGCAGCCGCCTGTTTTCTGCCGCTGACCGTCAAGCCGAGATTGAGTCAGGAATTGGGGACACGCCATCGCGCGGCGATTGGCGTGACCGAAGAGACCGACGCGATCGCGATTGTCGTTTCCGAAGAGACCGGGGCGATATCGCTGGCGCGGGACGGTGAGATCGAACGTTTTCTCGACGCTTCCACGCTGAAGATCCGTTTGCGTCAGGTTTTTGAGCAGACGGGGCGTAATGTTTCGGCTCGCTCCACGACGGCTGGCTCACTGGATTCCTGAAATGCTCAAACGTTTGTTCGTGGACAACTGGTCTTTGAAACTGCTGGCGTTGGCTTTGTCCACTGCGCTCTGGCTTGCGGTGACGGGCGATGAAGTCATTATCGACAAGGGTATCGACGCGCCTCTCGAGTTCATTCATGCGCCGGCAGGCGCCGGGATCGAATCCAGAGACGGAAGGACGGTCGCTGTGTACCTGCGGGGGCCTTCAACGCTGATGAGGGAGATTTCCGTCAGGGATGTGTCCGTCTTGGTGGATGCCGGAAGCCTGCGCTACGGGGACAACACCGTAGCGCTAACTTTCCGGGATGTGCGTCATCCTTACGGCGTTGAAGTGGTTCAGATCCTGCCAGATCAGATCAGGGTCGACCTTCAGCGCAGGGTGGATCCATGAGAACACTATTTGGCACCGATGGCGTTCGGGGGCGCGCCGGAGTCTTTCCGTTGAACGCGGCCACGGTTTCGGCGATCGGGCAGGCCGTGGGCGAGCGGCTCGGCGGAAGGATACTGGTCGGTCAGGATACCCGGATGTCGAGTCCGGCCATTTACGAATGGCTTCGGAACGGCGTCCAGCGTTCACACGCGTCCATGGAGTCGGCCGGCGTCATTCCGACACCGGCTGTCGCGCTGCTCGCCCGGGAGCATGGGTTTGCGGGCGGTGTGATGATCTCGGCATCGCACAATCCGTACGAAGACAACGGTCTCAAGGTCTTTGGCCCGTCCGGCGCCAAGCTGGATGACGCGGCCGAAGAGCAGATTGAACTGCGGGTGGAGGAATTGACGACGGGCGGCGAGGAGCAAACCGACCCGATCGGCGCGGCGCCCATTTCTACGGAGAATCGGACCGGCTGGATCGAGCGTTATGTAGACCTCTTGCTGTCACGCTTTCCTCCAGGACCCTGGCTGGACGGATTGGCCGTGGTGACGGACTGCGCTAATGGCGCGATGAGCCGGGTGGCGCCGGAGGTGTTCCGGCGGGCGGGAGCGTCAGTCGTGGCCATGAACGCGACGCCATCCGGGACGAATATCAACGCGGGCTGCGGGTCGGTGCATCTGGAAGCCCTGGTCGGCGTCATGAAGGGTGGCGGCGCGGGACTCGGTGTAGCGTTTGACGGCGATGGGGATCGCGCGCTGTTCGTCTCCGCGGATGGAACCATTGTCGATGGTGATCGCACTCTGTTTGCAATGGCGCGGAGGATGAAACGAGCCGGGTTGCTCAATCCTCCAGTCGTTGTCGGCACGGTGATGACAAACTTCGGACTGGAGAAAGCGCTCGGTTTGGAGGGGATCCGGTTAAGCCGTGTCTCCGTGGGTGACCGATTCATTTTTGAGGAAATGCAGAAGGGCGCCGGCTCGCTCGGAGGAGAGCCTTCCGGTCACGTCATCTTTCCGGACTTTGGATTGTCGGGTGACGGCCTGCTGACAGCGCTGAAGGTGGCGCAGGCGGTGGTCGAAGACCACACGCCACTTGGCTCATGGAGCCACGATTGGGAGCTTGCGCCGCAGCTGCTGAAGAGTGTTCCAGTGTCGCGCCGGCCACCGTTGGAAAGCGCCGCAGAACTGCAGGCTGCGCTCCGGCGGGCGCAGCAGGCCATCGAAGGACGGGGTCGAATCGTGATCCGGTATTCCGGCACGGAGCCGACCCTGCGGGTCATGGTCGAGAGTGAGGACGCCGCGACAAATCAGGCGTTGATGGACGATCTGCTTGCGGCCGTGAGGGCCGATCTGGGATGAGCTTCGGGATCGTTTTAGGGGGCGCCGCCCGTCGCGAAGAGGTATATAGTGGGTAAAGAGATTAGGACTCGATCGAAAAATCAAAGCAAAAAGTTTGAAAATTGCTTGACACAATGTGATCGGGTGCCTAATATCGTCGGATGTGCCTAGCGACTTGAACGTCGCTGGGGGTGGTCGAAGAAATATCCGCCAAGCACCATTCAGGCGGTTTTTTTGACGCCAATTTCCAGGGTATAAACCTGGCACAGTTGAGGCCTTGGAGCCTTCGCTCTTTGAAAATTGAAAGCGTACACACGTTGATGATTTTGAGAGTTCGGTCATAAGCGCGAACAAATCAAACTGCAAGTTTACTTGAGAGTTTGATCCTGGCTCAGAATCAACGCTGGCGGCGTGCCTAACACATGCAAGTCGAGCGAGAAAGGGTAGCAATACCTGAGTAAAGCGGCGCACGGGTGAGTAACACGTGGGTAACCTGCCTCGGAGTGGGGAATAACACCGGGAAACCGGTGCTAATACCGCATATGCCGACGGGGTCTATGGATCCTGCCGGGAAAGGAGCAATTCGCTCCGAGAGGGGCCCGCGGCTGATTAGCTAGTTGGTGAGGTAATGGCTCACCAAGGCTACGATCAGTATCCGGTCTGAGAGGACGGTCGGACACACTGGAACTGAGACACGGTCCAGACTCCTACGGGAGGCAGCAGTGGGGAATTTTTGGCAATGGGGGAAACCCTGACCAAGCAACGCC
>DASUFH010000355.1:0-17183 GCA_036274645.1 Terriglobia bacterium | reverse complement strand
GATACGAAAGAACGCGGCCAGAGCTTAGCAGGTGTCCCGGGCGAGCTTCTGGAAGGCAGCCGGCTTCAGGCTCAGATATTCATCGGACGCGAGCTCCAGCCAAGGGACGAAAGGTCCATCTCGTCTTCGAGTTAGGGCTTCAGGCAATCTTCTGAAGGCGTCCCGGACGAACAGTTCCCTGCTGAGTCTTTCCGCGCGATTGTAATATTCTTTGGCGGATATGGCGCGACGGGAGATTTCTGCGGGTTGTGTCGTCTTCCGCTCTGGAGAATGCGGGGCCGATGTCATTCTGATTCAGCCACGCGAGCGCGACGCCTGGGCCCTGCCGAAAGGATTGATTGAACCCGGCGAAACCGCCCGGCATGCGGCGTCTCGAGAAACGCGCGAGGAAACCGGCCTCTCCGGTCAGATCGTGGGGCGCATCGATACCATCCGCTATTCGTATATCGCCAAGTGGGAAGATCCTCCCACCCGGGTTTTCAAGATCGTGACCTTTTACCTGTTGCGCCACTCCGGCGGCGACCGCGCCCGTCACGACGATGAAGTAGACCGGGTCGAGTGGTTTCCGATCGATGAAGCCATCCGTCATGCCAGCTATGCCCAGGAAAAGGAAATCCTGCGCAAGGCCGATGCCCTGATCCGTCAGGAGAAAGTCTGATCCGGCGAGTCCTTTCGCCGTCCCACCCACTGATATAGCACGGGCATCACAAAGAGATTCAGGAGTGTCGAGGTCAGCAGGCCCCCGAGAATCACAATCGCCATCGGATGTTCGATCTCGTGGCCGGGCCGGTTACCGCCGGCCGCGATCGGCAACAAGGCGAGCGCCGTGGCGAGCCCCGTCATCAGGATCGGCGCCAGCCGCTCTTCCGATCCGCGCACGATTAGCGCGCGCCCGGGCGCCTCACCCTCTTCACTCTCCAGGTGACGATAGTGGCTGACGAGCATGATGCCGTTTCTGGCGGCGATTCCGATTACAGTGACAAAGCCCACCAGCGAGCCGAGCGACAGGACACCACCGGCCAGGAACGCCATCAGCGCCGCTCCGACCAGGGCAAATGGCAGACTGAGAAATACGATGCCGGCGAGCCGGAAGGACTGAAAGTCCGAGTACAGGATCAGCAGAATTCCAATCAACGCCGCCGCGCCAAGGATCATCAGGCGGCGGCGGGCGGCCTGACGCGCCGCATATTCACCCAGAAACTCCGGATGGTAACCCTGCGGAAAAGGCAACGCGCGGACGGCGGATTCGATCTCACGCGCCACACTGCCCAGGTCGCGCCCGGCGACGTTGCAGCTGACGTCGATGCGCCGTGAAGTATTTTCATGCTGGATGACGTTCGGGGCCGGAACCACCCGGATGTCGATGACGTCTCCCAGAGGAATATTGGCGCCCGAAGGCGTATCGAGCCGCAACCGGCGCAGCGCCTCGATATCGCTGCGCGCGTCGGGATCCGTCCAGACCATGATGTCGAAGATCTTCTGGTCCTCATAAACCTCGCCGACCTTCGTCCCACGCAGATATGTATTGACCGCGCGTCGTACGTCGCCGGTATTGAGTCCAAACCGGGACGCGGCGTCCTGCAGGACGCGCAATTCGACCTGCGGCACAAGCGTCTGCTGCTCGATCTGCAGGTTCGTCACGCCGGGGATGTCCTTAATGGCCGCAGCCACCACCGCGGCCTGCGATTGCAGCCCTTCGACACCGGGTCCGAAGATGCGGACCACAATGGCGCCACTACCGCCGCTAAGAACCTCTTTGATCCGCTCCTTCAGATAAGTCAACAGATCCCGGGTCAATCCCGGATAACCATCCACTGCCGCCTGGATCTTCGCGACGGTGCTTTCATAAGGAACCTTCGGATCCACGCTGATCCATAACTCGGTAAAGTTGGGCCCGACTACTTCATCGGCAACTTCGGCGCGCCCGATGTGGGAGCCGAAGTTGCGGACTCCTTCGATCGCCCGCAATTCGCGGCTGGCGTTGATGGTAATCCGGCGCATCGCATCGAGCGACGTTCCCGGCTTTTCGACAAAGTGCATCAGGAAATCGTATTCACGGAAGCTCGGCAGGAAATCTTCACCGAGAAAGGGAACCGCCACTGCGGTCGCCACAAGAATCAGCGCCGTTGCCGCTCCAATCAGCCGGGGACGATCCAGCGCGCGGCCGACCCAGGCGCGGTACACACGGCGCAGCCCCCGCGTCAGTGGGGATTCCCGGTGGGCCAGCGCACTGCCGGGCAGCAGAAGCAGCGCCATGGCCGGCGTCACGGTCAGCGCCACGACAAGCGAGGCCAGCACCGCCAGCACGTAGCTCAACGCCAGCGGCCGGAAGAATGAACCGGCCAGTCCATCGAGAAAGAACACCGGCAGAAACACCAGGCCGACGATCAGGCTCGCATGAACGACCGCGCTCCGCACTTCGAGCGACGCGTTGAGCACCACTCGAAATGCCGGCTCCGGATTTGCAGCAGCCCGGTTGAGTCTCAGCCGCCGGACAATGTTTTCGACGTCAATGATCGCGTCGTCGACGACCTCTCCCAGGGCGATGGCCAGTCCGGCCAGGACCATGGTATTGATCGTCTGGCCGCTGTAGCGGATGATCAGCGCCGCAGTAATCAACGACAGCGGCAGCGCCGTCAGGCTGATCAGCGCCGTACGCCATTCGAACAGGAACGCTATGAGGATGGCCACAACCAGCAACGCGCCGAACAAGAGCGCGCGATTGAGATTGGCCAGCGACATCTCGATGAACGTGGCGGGCCGGAAGATCGTGGAGTCGACCTTCACTCCCTGTAACCCCGGGCGTAGCGCGTCGAGAGCCGCTTCCACGCCACGCGTCACGTCAAGCGTGTTCCCCGTCGGTTGCTTTTCAACGATCAGCAGAATTCCCGGACCGTCGTCAATCACCGCGTCCCCGATCGGTTGCGGAAAACCTTCCACCACCTTCGCGACGTCGCGCACCAGAACCGGGGAACCCTTCCGAAACGCGACCGGCACGAGGCCGAGTTCCTGCACGCCGGAAATCACCGCCGGTTGCGCGACCGCCAGGCGCTGATTGGGTGTATCCACATATCCGCCGGCCGTCTGCAGCGCCGCGTCGCGCGTGGCGCGGGTGACTTCATCGAGAGTGATGGTATGGTCGCGCAGCCGTTCGGGATCCACCAGCACGTGGAACTGCCGATCGCGCTGCCCCCAGATCGCGACGTTCGCGACACCGCGCACCGCCATCAGTCTGGGCCGGATCGTCCAGCGCGCCAGGGTGCTCAATTCGACCTGGCTCAGCGTCTGCGAGGAGAGTCCGATCTTCATTGCCCGGCTGGTCGATGACAGCGGCGACAGCATCACGGGCGGCCTGGCTACAGCCGGAAGCTGCCCGGTTACCGTTGCCAGTCGCTCCTGCACCAGTTGACGGGTACGAAGCAGGTCTGCGCCGGAATCGAGGATCAGCACAACCGACGACAGACCCAGCACACTCTTGGATCGCAGCGTCTTCAGACCCATCACGCCGTTGACCGCGTTCTCGATCGGCGCGGAGACAAGACTCTCGACTTCCGTGGTGGACAGGCCCGGCGCCTCGGTCTGGATCTCGACGAGCGGCGGGGCGAACTCGGGAAACACGTCCAGCGGCGCGTTCCGCGTTTCGGAAAGACCAAAGATGGCGAGGGCCGCGGCCAGAACGATCACGGCGACACGCAGACGAAGAGCGGTGGAAATCAGCCAGCGCATGGACGCTATTTCCGGTTCCCGAACTCAAAGCCCCAGAGTTCAGCCGCGCCCTGGACGACCACCGGAATACCCTCGGCAATCCCCTCCGTCAGGTAGGCCGTTCCCGAAGCGGCGTGGTCCAGGTCGACGCGGCGACGCGCATAACGACGCTCTCCCAGACTTTCATAAAGCCAGGTACCACCGTTCGTGTCAAATACGACGGAAGACCATGGAACCTCAATCCAGGAACGGATGCCCGAAACCGTGATCGTGGCCAGTACCTTTTCACCCGGCTTGAAACGCGTTCCAGGATTGGAAAGGCCGTAGAACAGATGCACAGTGGACGAAGCAGGGTCGCCCGAGGCAGGCGCCTCCGGCGCAGGATGCGCCTGCCAGGTCTGGCCGCTTCCATTAATCGCCTGTATCGTCGCCGGCGTGCTGGAGGACAGCGCGCGCGCGTCGCCGGCATACACCGGCACTTTGATCCATATGGAGCTGAGGTCCACCACTTCGGCCAATGCTGTTCCGGCGCTGACTTCCTGGCCGGCGGCGACAAAGACATTCCATAACACGCCGCTGCGCGGCGCGCGCGCCACGAGCCGGCCGCCTCCGTGAAGCGGCGCAGCCTGGATCTGGCGCAGCCGGTTTTCTGCGGCGGCGAGCCCGTTTTCGGCCAGCGCCAGCTCCTGCTGCGCTTCCTGCTGGCCACGCTGGTAGCGGCTTTCTGTCAGGCGAAGAGCGCTGCCGGCCAGGGACAGTTCCTGTTGCGCATCCTGCTGGCTGCGCTCGAAGCGACTTTCGGTCAGTTGCCGCGCGCTGACGGCCAGCCCGAGCTCCTGCGCGGCTTCTTCCTGAGCGCGCGCCGTTCCGACTTCATTGTCCAGCGCGCGATCCGCGCGCGCTTTTCGCTGGCGCGCAACTTCCTCGGCGGCCCGCGCGTGACTCAATTCATCGGCCAGCGACTTGTCGGCCAGTTCCTTCCGCCGCCGCGCGGATTCCTCCCGCGCCCGGGCGTCGGCCACTTCGTCCACGAGTGTCTTGTCGGCCAGCGCCTTGCGCTGCCGCGCGACGTCGACGCGAGCGCGAGCCTGGGTCAGATCGGCGGAAGCCGCGGCAATCGGATCGGCGCCGACCAACGGATTGAGCGGCGCAATCTGAAACAGTTCCTGGTCCTTCGTCACCAGCATGCCGACAGCCGGAATGAAGCCCGCCGCCTCGACCGCGCCCGCAATCGGACTGGTCACCATCAGGCTGTTGCCCGTCGGGGCGACCACTTCTCCGGAATATCGTCGAATGTCCGAGGCGAACGTTGCGCGAGACGCTTCCGCCGTCAGCCCCAGCCGCTTTTCCGCGTCTTCGGTCAGCGTGATCGTCGGCAGTTCCGATTCCTTGACGGCGGCTCCCGAAAGTGAAGCGGGAGGGCCGGCCTTTTCCTGAGACTTTGCCGTGTTCGAACACGCCGAAGCCATCAGCGCTCCGGTCAGCGCAAGCGCAATTGCCTTCATAAACTCCTCCCGATTGCCCGCTCCAGTTCCGCCAGCGCGCGCGCCAGCGCCAGGCGCGCGTCGATTTCCGCAAGCTCTGTCGTGTTCAGGCGACGGGTGGACTCGAAAACATCCAGGCGCGTGGCGTCGCCGCCGCGGTAGGCTCGTTCGGTAATGCGTACCGATTCTTCGATGGGAGGACGGGTCAGCTCCACCAGGCGCCTGAGCGAGGACTGCGCCGCGAGGGCCCGCTCACGCGCTTCGACCACTTCCAGTTCCACGCGATCTTTCATCGCCACATAGTCGCTAATGGCGCGCGTCGCCTCCGCGTCTGCGCGGGAAATGCGCCCGCCGTTTCGCGACAGCAGCGGAATCTCCATATTGATTCCGGGGCCGCTACGCGTGCCGGCGCCGCTGATTTCCTTGACGCTCAGAGCTGGAGCGATCAACGCCAGGACACGGGATCGCTCCCACTTGGCGCGCTCCGCGTTAACCGTGACGTTCAATTCAGCGCCGCGCAAATCCGGGCGGTTGGACAACGCCGTTTCGATGAGAGACTCCGCTGCGGGAATCGTTAGCGTCTCAAGCGGACCGAGTGAAGCGGAAACCGGCCTCTGCGTTCCCCGCATACCCATGAGCCATCGCAGGCGAGCCCGGGCGACTTCAATGTCGCCACGCGCGCTTTCAGCCGTGTTGATGGCCGACTGCGAATCCGCGGACGCAAGCGCGACCGTCAGTCCTGTTCCCTCGCCGATGTCACGTCGCTTTTTCGCAAAATCCGCAATTCGGGCGGCGAGATCGGCGGTGTTGGCCAGCGTCCCGGCGCGGCGTTCCGCCGCCCAGAGTTCAGCGTGGGCGGAAAGCGTGTCGCGAATGAGATTCAGGCCGTTCTGGACCAGACCGGTGGTCACCGCTTCCACGTCGATTGTTGCCGCCTTTACCCGGCTCCGACGGCTTAACAACTCCTCAACCGGCCAGGTCAGAAGAAACTCGAAGGGCTTCGGCCCCACCGGCAGGAGTGTGGAGAAATTGGGGTTCCGAAACTGCCCGGCCTCCACCAGATCGGCCCGGGAAACATCGAGCCGGGCCAGGTCTCGATGCAGCTCCGCATTATTCCACAAGGCGATTGCGACGGCGTCACGTCCGGAGAGCGCGGTGTCCAGGCTGATGCCCGGCGGCAGCGTGAACCGGCTCGGATCCGATGGCGCCTCCGGCAACACGTTTCCCGTGCGTTGCCGGAGCTGATCGGAGACCGACTGGCCATACAGCGAGACAAATGCCAGCAAGATGGCCGTCAGAGCCGAGGCAAACGCCCGCCCGAGGCGCGACGCGCCCGATTTTGAGATTTTGGGGAAACCCATCGGGCGGGAGGATAGGCGATTCGCTGTCGACGAAGCAATCCCCGAAATGCCTGAGCCCGTCTGCCTGTAGGGGCGGTTTATGACCGCTCAGCGTTTCGCACTGGAATTCTCTGATTTCACAGAAATTCACCCTGAAACGTCGGGCGGTCATCGACCGCCCCGACAAGCAGACGGGAACTCAACTTAGGCCGTTCATGCACGGCCGCGCTGCGATGGGGCGAACTGGAAGCCTGTGTTATACTTCGCGCCATGCCGTTGCGCGTCGTGCTGCTGAGGCTGGCGTTAGGCCTCTATGCGGTTGGCCTTCTGCATTCAATACTTTCCGTCATCAAGAAGAAGCAAACCTTGTTCCGGCCGGCGTTGGTTGCCGTGGTTGGCGGGCTGCTCTGTCAGGTGGCGTCGATGCTGCTTCGCGCCTATGAGATTCGGGGCCTGCCGCTGACACGTCCTTACGAAAGTTTTTCCTTTTTCGCCGCCGTCGCTGTGCTCGGATTTCTCGTGGCCTACGCGAGGTATGGAATTGCTTCGCTTGGCGTGTTCGCCTTTCCCACCATCTTCGTGATGACGTTCATTGCGACGATCTCCGACATCGGTCCGACGGGGATGCCTGCCGCGCTCAACAGCAACTGGATCTATATTCACACTCCTCTCGTCATTCTCGGATACGCCGCGCTCTTCATGACGTTCAGCGCCGCGGTGATGTACCTCATTCAGGAACGGGGCCTCAAGCTGAAGCAATCGACGATGCTGACCAACCGGTTGCCGTCGCTGGACATTTGTGACGACCTGGCCTACCGATCGCTCGCCGTCGGATTTCCCCTGATGACCCTGGGCATTCTTTCCGGCGCGCTCTGGGCGCAGCGATTTCAGGTTCCGCACCCTGAAGCCAAAATTCTGCTCTCTTTCGTGACCTGGTTTATCTATCTGGGGCTGATTCACTACCGACTGATCGGCGGATGGCGCGGACGGAAGGCGGCATATCTCGCGATTGCCGGTTTCATCGGTGTGCTGATGACGTTCGTGGGCAGTTATCTGGGCGGCATTCAGAAGTTCTACTAGAGTCATGCAATTCGCTGTTGTCGGCGTCAGTCATAGAACCGCTCCCGTTGAAGTCCGGGAGCGTCTTGCCTTTTCCGCCGAACGCCTCAGGGAGGCCCTGGCCTCGCTCGTCGACCAGGAACGCATATCTGAAGCGATGATTCTATCGACGTGCAACCGCGTTGAAATCGTCGTTCAGGGTGTGGCGAGTTCCGACGGGCGGGCGCTCGAGGATTTTCTCTGCGGCTATCACCGGATTCCGGCCGAGTCGGTTGCCGACCATCTCTACTCCTTCAAGAACGCCGATGCGATTCGCCACATCTTCCGGGTTGCTTCCAGCCTGGATTCGATGATGGTCGGCGAGCCGCAGATCCTCGGCCAGGTGAAGGAAGCCTTCCGCATCGCGAGCGACGCCGGCACGATCGGCATGAACCTGAGCGCGCTGATGAACCGCGCCTTCGCCGTCGCCAAGAAGGTTCGTTCCGAGACGGGCATTTCGCAATCGGCGGTTTCCATCAGCTACGCCGCGGTGGAGCGGGCTCGAAAGATCGTGGGGGATCTCGCCGGCAAGACCGTCATGATCATCGGCGCGAGCAAGATGGGCGAACTGGCGGCCCGGCACCTGCGGCGCAATGGCGTTTCCTCGGTTCTGGTCACCAACCGCACGTTCGACCGCGCCGTTGAACTCGCCAAGGTATTCGAAGGCGCCGCGGTGCCGTTCGAGCATTTCGTCGATCACATCGATCGCGCCGACATCGTCATCAGTTCCACCGGCGCCCCGCATTTCATCGTCACCAAACCGATGGCGGAGCAGATCATTCACCGCCGGAAGAACAAGCCGATCTTCTTCATCGACATTGCCGTTCCGCGCGATGTCGATCCGGCGGTCGACACCATCAACAACGTCTTCGTCTACGATATCGACGACCTGCAGCATGTCGTCGACGAAAACATGAAGGAACGCATGATCGAGGCGCGCCGCGCCGAAGAGATCATCGCCACCGAGGTGCGCGCGTTTTGCGACCGCATGCAGAGTCGTGAAGTGGTGCCGACGATCGTGGAGCTCCGTGACGCCATGGAGCGGACCCGGCGCGAAGTGATCGAGCGGAACCGTAAACTGCTCCGCGATCTGCCTCCAGAGGAGGCTGTGGACCAGATCACCCAGGCGTTTGCGAACCGGATCCTGCATCATCCCATTGCGGGCCTCAAGGCCACGGCCAACGATCCCAACGGCGAAGAGTTCATCGAGGCCGTCCGCAAGATTTTCAACATCAGGCCGCAGTGAGTTCCCCTTCCAGCTCCGCAACCGAGACCCTCCGCCTGGGAACGCGCGGAAGCGCGCTGGCCCTCTGGCAGGCCAACTGGGTGAAGACCGAGATCGAACGCCGGTCTCCCGGCGCCGGCGTCGAAATTGTTCCCATCAAGACGACGGGTGATCGGATTCAGGATCAGCCCCTGGCGAAGATCGGTGGAAAAGGATTGTTCACGAAAGAGCTCGATGACGCCCTGCTGGATGGCCGCATCGACCTCGCCGCGCACAGTCTGAAGGATGTGCCGTTTCAACTGCCGGATGGCCTGGTCCTGGCGTCGATCCCCCCGCGGGAACTTCCCTGGGACGTCTTCATTTCCGACGGCCGGAACCTGCGCCAGATGCCCGCCGGAGCGTCCGTTGGGACCGGCAGTTTGCGCCGTGAGGTTCAGTTGAAGCGGCGCTTCCCTGGTCTCCGGATTGTCCCGCTCCGCGGCAACGTCGATACACGACTCCGCAAACAGGCCGCCGGGGAGTTCGATGGAATCGTCCTGGCCGCAGCCGGACTGCGCCGGCTGGGTTATGCGGATCGAATTACTGAAGTCCTCGACGAGAACACGATGCTTCCCGCCGCCGGACAGGGGGCGCTCGGCGTGGTCTGCCGCGACGGAGACACGCGTGTTCTGGATTGCGTCGCTCTGCTCGAGGATGCCGAGTCCCGCCTGGCCGTTTCAGCCGAACGCAGCCTTTTGCGCGCGCTCGAGGGAACCTGTCAGGTTCCGATTGCGGCCCTCGCCCGGGTTTCCGGCTCGCGCCTGTCGATGCGGGCCCTGATTGCGAATCTTTCGGGGACGAGCATCATCGAAGACCAGCGCGAAGATCTCGTTGAGGGCGACCCGGAACGCGCGGCCGGTGTGGGCGCCGTCCTGGCCGACATGCTGATGCGGCGGGGCGCCGACCGGATTCTCGACGAGATCCGTCGTCATGGGGCTTGAAGGCCGGACCATCCTGACCACGCGGGCGGCTTCGAGCGGCGGCGAACTCCGGCAACGACTGGAAGCGCTCGGCGCCCGCGTCATCGAATGCCCCGCGATCGAGATTGCCCCCATCGACGACTGGACGGACGTGGATCGCGCAATCCGGCGCCTGGATTCTTACGACTGGCTGGTGTTGACCAGCGCCAACGCCGTCACGTTCTTCATGCGGCGCGCGGAAACGCTCCGGGCGCCGTGCCGCATTCCCATTGCGGTTGTCGGGCCGTCGACCGCGCGCGCTCTCGAACCCTGGCGACTCACGCCCAGCCTGACGCCAGCCGACTTCCGGGCTGAGGGTGTGCTCGCGGCCTTTCCAGAGAATCTCTCCGGGAAGCGCATCCTCTTTCCTCGCGCGGAAACCGCCCGTGAAATTCTGCCGGATGAACTGCGGCGTCGCGGCGCGCTGGTCGACGTTGTTGTCGTATACCGGACCGTGCGCGGGGCAGGCATGGACGATATCGCTGCGATTCTGGCGCGAGAGTCCATCGACTGCGTCGTGTTTACCAGTCCGTCGACGGTCCATTTTGTGGCCGGCGCTCTGCAGGAGACCCCTTCCCGCCTTCAAGAAACCGCGATCGCCGTCATTGGACCGGTAACCCGCCAGGCGGCGGAAGCCGCCGGCCTCCGGCCGGTGATCGAGCCTTCCGAAGCTACCGCGTCCAGCCTGGCCGAGGCCATTCACGAATACTTCAAATCCCCTTCAGTGGATTGACGTCCCCGCCCCCTGGAGTTTAGGCATTTTGGAAGGCCTTCGATGCACGCGCGCCCTCTCCCAGCGCAGCCGGGAGAGGAGGGCCTGAGCGAAGCGAAGGCCAGGTGAGGGCAAACAATCAAGGGACAATCCCTGATTGTTTGCCCTCACCTGTCGCTCGCTGCGCTCGCTCCCTCCTCTCCCGGCGGAGCCGGGAGAGGGCGGCGCCACTCCAGTTGGCTCCCATACTCACGCTTCGTCTGCGTTCAATCTGCTGCAGCGAAGCTGCAGATCCGAGACGTAAACGCGAATTCATTGCCTGAACTGAGCCCCAAATGTCTAGTAGACTCCATGGGGCGGTCATCGACCGCCCCTACAGCAGAATCGAGCGGGGCAGTTCCGAAAAGCGATGGATGAGCACATCCGGAGGCGCGTCCGCAAACGTCTTTGTGGCGTAACCCCACGTGACTCCGCAGGTGGATACGCCGGCGTTGCGTCCGGTCCGGACATCGACGGCGGAGTCCCCGATCATCCAGGTCATGCCGGGACGGCCTCCCGTCTCCTCCAGGATGCGGTGAATACCGATCGGGTCGGGCTTCTTGCGCTCGAAGCTGTTGCCACCGTAGACGGCGGCAAAGCGGCGGATGACGCCGAGTCCTTCCAGAATTTCCCGACTGAAACGAACGGGTTTGTTGGTGAGCACGGCCAACTGACACTTCCCTGCCAGTTGATCCAGCGTTTCCAGCGCCTCCGGATAGAGCGTCGTCCGATCGAGCATGTGCGCCCGGTAGTAGGAGAGGAACGTTTCCAGGCCGCTCTGAACGTCGGATTCGGCCGCCTCGCCTCCGAGCGCGCGGCGGATCAGCATTGCCGCGCCGTCGCCGATGAATGTCGCGATCACTGCCGCTCCCAGCGGCTCCAGCCCGAAGCGTTCGCGCACGTGATTCACTGAAGCGGTGAGATCCTGTTTGGAATCGATCAGTGTTCCGTCCAGATCAAAGATCAGAACCGGTCCGCCCCTGCCCGACGCCGTCACTCGGTTTCGACCTCCTGCCGGGAACGATCAAACCGGATCTGATCTTCTTCGACGAATTCATGGACCACCGGATGACTGGAGCGATAGAGATCTTCGATGGTTCCAATGAAAACGAACTTCCCCTTGTCGAGCAGGGCCGCCCGGCCGGCGACCTTCTCCGCGCAGTTGGCGATATCATGCGTGACCACGATCTGGGTCATGTCCAGTTGCGTCTGCATCTTGCGAATGAGTTTGTTGATGGTCTGCGACATCAGTGGATCCACCATGGTGGTGGGCTCGTCGTACAGGATAGCTTCCGGCTCCACCGCCAGGGCCCGGGCGATGGCCACGGCGCGCTTCATACCGGTGCTCAATTCGGACGGCAGCAGGTCCGCCAGATCTTCAATTTCGACCAGATGAAGTTTTTCTTTCACCTTGCGGTGGATCTCTTCTTCGCTGAGGCCCGTGTCGTTCAGCGGGAACGCGATGTTCTCGCTGACGGTCAGCGAGTCGAACAGCGCGCCAGACTGAAACACCAGTTGAACTTTCCGGCGGATCCGGGCCAGCTGACGTTCACTCATGGCGGTAATTTCCTCGCCGTCCACGAATATCTGTCCGGAATCCGGTTTCAACAGGCCGACCGCATGGGTCAGGGTGACGGTTTTGCCGACGCCGCTGGGCCCGAGAATGGCGAAGGTCTCCCCGCGTTCGACGGAAAACGAGACGTCGTCGAGGATGGTCCGTTCTCCGAACCGCTTGGTCACGCCGACGAATTCGATATACGCGCTCACGAGTTAACGGGTAATAAGCTGGTAGTTGAAAGAAACAACTCGGTCCCGCCCCTGATTTTTCGCAACATACAGCGCCTGGTCCGCAATCCGGATCAAATCCTCCTTTTCGACCGCATTCGTGGGATAGTTCGCCAGACCGATCGAGGCGGTCAAGCGGCCGATCTGTGGAAAATCCACAAAGGCAATCCGCTCGCGAATTCGTTCCGCGGCCTGGACGCCACCCTCGAGCGGCGTTTCCGGAAGAATGACCATGAACTCTTCGCCACCGTACCGTGCGGCGAAATCGTTGTCGCGGCATGTGTCCCGGATGGTTTGCGCAATGGCGCGGAGCACCATGTCGCCGCTGGGATGTCCGAATCGGTCATTCACGGTTTTCATGTAATCGAGATCGATGATCAACAGCGTCAGCGGATGATCGTGCCGCTGGGCCCGCGCCAGTTCCGTCGCCAGCGTCGATTGAAACGTCCGATGGTTGGGCAGGCCCGTCAGAAAGTCCGTGCGGGCCAGCCGCTGCGTTTCCTCGAACAGCTGCGCGTTGCGCAAGGCGTTCGCCGCGGTGCCAGCCATTATTTTATAGAATCGCGCGTCAAGATCCGAGAGCGGACCCGTGACGCCGGCCAACTGAATGTGAATCAGACCGGTAACCGTATCGTTGACGACCATCGGGACGGCGATGAGGGTGCCGCCGGGGCCGTCTTCGGCCGCGGTTGTAATCGAACGGAGGTCCATCGATTCCAGGGCGCTCATCATGACGGGATGCTCGCCGAGCACGATCGGCGTAACCGGGGCATTCGGTTCTGACGCGCGAACCACGATCTCCGCCGATTCCAGATCACCACCCAGCTGCACGATCAACACGTCTTCGGCGTTGGCCACCTCGCAGAGACGGGTGACGATCAGATAGAGAATCTCCGTGCTGTCGAGAGATGAGGAAAGCGACCGGGTGATCTCCCCCATCACCTCCGCCCGGCGGGTTTCTTCGCGCATCATGCGGGAAAACGTTTTTTCCTGGCGAAGACGTTCGGAAAGGAAAACGTAGAAGTCCGCCACCACGAACAGGAGGGCCAGAGTCAGGAATTCTTCCCGGGCGTCTTTCACCTGCGGATCGAACGGAAACCACGTAAACATGCTGTAGAGCACGCTGACCACGCCGATGGAGAAGAGCGCGATCACCAGCTCACGCCAGATCACCGCCATGATGAAGACGGCCGCGAAGGCCAGGTGCAGATAGGTGCCGGGAACATGAAGAATGGACAGGGCGATCGAAACAAAAACCACATCCGCAATGTGTGTGGCCCGTTGGACATCTTTATCGAGAAAACGGTCGGGAGAGATCCAGGTCAGAATCAGATTGGACAGACCGAAGAGGGCGACGTAGATGGCGATCGCCGCGAAATATTCCGTCGACGCGCTTGAAAACAGGGTCAGATAGCACGTGAGGATGATGAGCAGCCAGCGCAGCGAAAGAAAAGCTTTTCGAAACTCCATGTTCGGCTGCCCCGGCGCGACGTTCTCTAGGCTTACGCCTAGTCTTTGCATTCGATTAGAATCGACCGGAGCTTGCGCAGTTTACAGGAGGGTCATATCAGATTCCTGAATTTTTCACCCCGGAGCGACTCCCCGGAAACCCGGCTGGGCGCTGAGATCGGGTCGGCACACGTTGACGTAACCCAAGCCATTCGTGCAGGATACCTTTCCTTTCCCCGTCCGGCGAGTTCCATCGAGGATGTGCTGGCGGAGCCCGATGGCCTGAGGACTCTGGAAAGGCTCCTTGCCGGTTTTTCCGGAGCGGGAGGGCCGGCCGAAGCGTATCGCTTTGATCCGGCAGACGTTGTCCTGCGGGCGCCCATTACCCATCCGCAGAAACTGATCGGCATTGGCCTGAACTACCGGGATCACTCCGAGGAAGTCCAGTTGAAACTGCCTAAGGAACCCCTGCTGTTCGGGATGTATGCCAGCGCCATCATCGGGCCGGGCGACGCAATCGAGATCCCGTCGATGAGCCGGCAGGTGGACTATGAAGCGGAACTGGCGGTCGTGATCGGGGCGCGGACGCGCCGGGTCCGGGTCGAAGAGGCGCTGGACTATGTGGCGGGATACACGATCGTCAACGACGTTTCCGCGCGCGACCTCCAGTTTCAGGACAAGCAGTGGCTGCGGGCGAAGTCGTTCGACACCTTTGCTCCGATGGGACCCTGTCTTTCCACCGTTTCCGCTCTGGGCGCAGCAGACAACCTGGACATCGAGTTACGCCTTAACGGCAAGACCATGCAGAAATCCACCACCGCCAACATGATCTTCAACGCGCCGGCGCTGGTGTCCCACATTTCCCACGTGATGACCCTGCTGCCCGGAGACGTCATCGCCACCGGGACGCCCAGCGGCGTTGGATTTGTGCGCAAGCCCCCGGTCTTTCTTCAGCCCGGAGATCTGGTCGAAATCGAGATCGAGGGTATCGGTATCCTGCGCAATCCGGTGGTAGACACGCGCTGAGCCGCTCTTACAACCGGCAGACAGCCTGGATCGGACATCGCCGGCATTTTACCGGGTCGCGCTTTCGCGGGCAGTCCCCCGCGATGCCGAGATGGCAGAGCGCGAAGTCGTAGCGCAACGGGTCGGCGGGATCGAGGCGCGCCAGGCTTTGGGTGATATCCGTCGCCATGCGCCATCCCGGACTGCTTCGTTCGGTCAGTCCGATGTACTGGGATATCCGCGCAATATGGGTATCGAGGGGAATCACCAGTTTTGCGGGCGCAAGACGCGTCCACACACCACAGTCAATGCCGTCCGCCGGCCGCGTCATCCATCGCAGATAAAGATTGATTCGCTTGCAGGCGCTTCCCTGCTCCGGCGATGGAAAAAAGAAACGCGCTCCCAGACGTTCCTTCCATTCTTTTCGTGAATACAGTGTCTCGACGCCGAAGCCCAGCATGCGGCTGGAGAAGCGGCCAATGGCTGGACCGGTGTCCGAATCGCCAGCGCCGACTCCGGAAACGAAAACGCCTTCGAGCGATCCGTATTCCTCCAGGCTGCGGCGGATCGTCCACAACAGGGCCCCAAGATCCCGGGCGGTGTTGAACCGGTGATAAAACCCGCGGAGCATCTTCGCGTCCCGCCGTGGATCGAACGCCGCCACCGTCTCCGCCGGCCGCGGACCCAACGGCTTCAGCGCGCGATCGACCGACCGCAGAACCGATTTCACGTTGCCGTACGCCAGCGCGGACGCAATCAACCCGACGACTTCACGATCGCGCGGATCGCCGTACCGGTGGACGAACTGAACGGGATCATTCGTCAGATGCCGCTCCCGTGGAAAATTGTCCAGGAAGCGATCGAGATGGCTCTTCAGCGTCTCCATGAGACTGACGCCAGTATAGCGCCCACCCGATAAAGCGCATTGACCGGCATTCGGTTCTTCCTTTACGATCACAGAACCGCTACGGGCCTGTGGCGCAGTTGGGAGCGCGCATGACTGGCAGTCATGAGGTCAGGGGTTCGAACCCCCTCAGGTCCATAAGAGAACCAACAACATAGGCCGCCAGTAATGGCGGCCTATGTTGTTGGTTGCCAATAGTTGCCACGGGAGTCACGTTTTGAATGAAATGAGATTCAAGATCTTTCTGAAAATTCTCCTCGGTTGGTTCCTTGGCTTAGCCAGCCACCTGCTACTTTTCAGGCCAAGAAAGACGAAATCAGAAGAAGGATCTGATAAAAGCAGTCGTTACCGAACTGCAGGGAACTACAGTTCTATCTCACCGGCACGATCTACCTGATAGCCGACCGACGAAGCAGCGTATGCCCAAGTCGCCCAGCAGGCGAAGATGTTGGTCGACCTGATCACGAAGTTGTTGCAGATTTTGAATTGATTGTCTGAGCAATCACCGGCAGTCGGTCGACGGCGGCCCGGTTCGAGCCGACCTCAAGGTGCCCATACACATCGGCTGTCATCCTGATCGACGCATGACCGAGTTGCGCGGACACGTACTTTAGGGATTCTCCGTTAGAAAGCAGGATCGATGCGAACGTGTGGCGCGTGTCATGAAGCCGTCGGCGCCGGACCCCGGCTTTTGTATAGGCCTTCCAGTAGACCCGGTTGCGCCAGTTATCCATGTCAATGGGGCCTCGATCACCGCGTCCGACCTCCTTGCCATCCTCCCAGATGATTTGGCCCGCCCCCAGGAAGATTGGATCCGGAATGCTGTTCCCGCCCTTCGACAGGAACTCCTGTTGGCGCTGGCGCTTCAGATTTCCCAATTCGCCGAGCAAAACGACAGACACATCCACTGCCCGACGCTTTCGCGTTTTGGGCTTCCCTTTCAGGCCACGACTGATCTGACGGCGTACGAGCAGGATTTTGTTTTTCGTGTCCAGGTCCGACCACTGCAGCCCAGCTGCCTCGCCAGCGCGCAGCCCAGTGTGAAACAGCGTCAGGAGCAGCACGTAATTTTCGAAACCAAAATGCTCCCTCGTCGCCTGAAGCAGCGTCGAGACCTCCTCGCCAGTCAACGGGTCGATCTCCTCACGAAAATCGGCCGCATTTCTGTAGAACTTCCCCAGCCGCGTCGCGTGGTTCGTCGCGATCTTTCCAGCTTCTACCGCCTCGTTCAGCGCTGCCCGCAAGGCCGCTACAACATTCCGAATGCTTTCCTTCGCCAGCAGTCTGGCTTCAGCTCCTTCCTTTTCCGCTGTCCGTGCCTTTTTGCTGCGGAGATCCGAGACTGTTAGCGGCGGTTTAAAAGGGAGCCAGTTGTCACGTTTTTGAGGGAGCCAGTGGGTCGAGGAATCAGGGGCAGGGCACACGACGGCGCTGGCCAG
>DASUFH010000354.1:0-11489 GCA_036274645.1 Terriglobia bacterium | reverse complement strand
AATGTTTGACGAGTTACCCGCCACCACACCGCCTCCATTGGGAGCTCCAAGGGAGGGCGCGGTGGTGGGCTTCAAGGGAACGATATTGGGAAGGTCAGCCAGCGTGAACGCCTGGCCGGGCGGCAAACCGCTGCAGGCAGGAGTGCCATTGCAGAACGTACCGGGCGTTGTCGAAGTCGTCTGGTCAACCTGATTGTTGCCACCGCCTCCGTTGCGATTGCTCAAGGATCCGCCGGTACCGGTGGCGAAGCTCCTGTCACGACCAGCGGAGCCGTACGTAAACTGAAATCCGCCACGCACGAGGAACGTACGGCGACCAGCCGACAAACGATAGGAAAAGCCGATCGCAGGCCCGATATTGTTTCTATCTCGATAGGTCGCCGGATACTTTGTGTAGTCCGGAGCATTCGGATCGGCTTTGGGCTTGGAGTCCGGACCGACGAAGATCCGGGTGACCAGCATGTTGGGCTGACAATTCGACACCGGCAACAGTGGCGATTGCTGAACACCATAAACACAAGCATCGACGGCCTGGTAAGAATTTGCGGCGGCGGTTAGCACCGGGAGAGTCCGGCTGTTGGCAAAACCCGGCACGTAGCTGAGATCGCCGTTCGGCAAAGTCGCCCCAGAAAGCAGGGTGATTGCCGGCGGCGTCGGGCCATAGCCAGTCAGGTACAATCCCTCCCCGGCCGCTACGTTGGGCGCGGTCATCCAGGTTGCGAAAGGGTCATAGTTGAAATTAAAGGGCATGTAGCTTGCGCCACCGTCACTGAAGTCTCGATAGCGGCCAGTACCGAACAAACCGTATCCCGCATCGAGAATACCGGTCGAAAATCCCTTGACGTACAGGTTGCCGTAATTCTCGTAGCGGACCCCGAGATTCAGGGTCAATTGCTTCGTGAGCTTCCAATCGTCCTTGATGAAGAACGCATATTCGTTCTGGACGGTGTTGCGGATCTGTTGGCCCTTTTCGGATGGACAAAACTTGTCGAGATTATCCACTTCGGGACAATAGTTGCCATCCCAACTGTCCCAACGTCCAAACCTGTAATTGTCGACGCTGTTTACCCAGAACTGCTGATTCACCGTATCGACCGATCCGGAAAGCAGGTAGAGGAGATCACGAGCGTTGCCGCGCGAAGTCGCCATTAGTCCTGTATATCGGCTGCCCGCAGTCGCTGCGAATGCTGGCAAGTCCACCGGATAAACGTTCGGATCGGCAAGACGGGGAAGTGTGTTTGCCGCCGCGTTGGCGCCCGCGCTGGCGGATGGAATGACCGAACTAAGCACCTCGTGGGCGCGCGTTACACGGAATTCCAATCCGGAGCGGAAAGTATGAGCGCCGGTGGTAAAGCTGAACGTGTCCGCAAAGTTGTAAAGGGCGCTTCCGACTTCGCAGTTGGCAATGGAAACACTGGTTCCATTTAAGCAACCACCAAACCCGGTACTCCCGTTCGCCTGGTATGTGAGACCACCTCCAAAGACCGACGTCTGGTTCTGTGTTGTCCCCGGAAGAACGTTGCTGGTGAAGTCAAACGCGCGGGTTCCGTTGAGACCGCCGGTTCCGGAGAAGAGGTTTTGTCCATTCGAAACGCCTGGAGCCGGAATATAGTAGATCAACGTTGGATCCCCATCTCTGACACAAGCCATGGAGTCGAGACTTGCACAGGATGAGTTGGCATAACTGGGCCAGCCTTGCTGCAAGAACGATTTTGCAAAATCGGCCACAGCCTGATCTGGATTGTCCCAGGGCGCCAATTGAGCGGAGCGGTTAAAGGTGATACCGAACCGCGCCTCGTTGACCATCCGCGGAGACAGCGTGGAGAGGCCATTCAGCGTCATCACATGCGGAACGCGTTCGGCAAGCGCCTCCACGCCATCGGGCCACACACCAGCGGCCGCCGTCCGGTTGTTCCGATCATGCTGAAATGAAGTGCTAAGTGAAACGCGATTCGTCGAATTGATATTGTGATCGATCTTGATGTTAAGGACCCGATGGCCAACCTGGGACTGATCAAGACCGAGGCCGGTGCCGAACGTGCCCCCCCTGAAAGTATTTCGGTTGTTGAGGCCCGAAATGTCCTGATGGAAGGATGCGCCGGCGCGATTCAGTCCCTCAGCGCCATAACTGATCACAGATGAACCGGTGGCTGAGGTGGTTTCGAAGTAGTTCGCTCTGGGCATATACGCCAGCAGGCGGGAGATGTAACCGGTCCGATCGGGTACGCGCCCGTGACCGTCCCAACTGACCTGATTGGTGAACGGGTCGATTTCAGTCGGCAGAATCGCTGTGCCTTGCTGAGGATTGTTGTAGTCAATCGAACCGTCAGCAGCGCGAGGGTAGAAAATTCCGCAGTCGGCGCTCGTCATGGGCGAGCCATCGAACTTCGTCGAGCCGAATACACTGAAGCAATACAGGCGCCCGTCATACGGCGCGCCGTCGCCGATCCATGTCGCCGGAGCAATCGCATTTCCAGCCGAGTCAACCCCGGGAGTCGAGAGGATTTGCCCCGTCATGTTGGTTGCGCTGCCGGCCGATGTCGGGTTCCATCCATCGAAGAACTTGAAGACGCCATTTCTCGCCGAGTCGGTCAGCGCAGGCACTACGGTAAATCCCGCGTTCGCGCAGGTAGTAAAACTGGCGCATGTTCCGCGCTGGGTGAATGGTCTCCGGTAGCTGATCTGGTGGTCCCAGTTCACAAAATAGAACGTCCTGTTCTTGAGGATGGGCCCACCAACGCTGACGATGTACTGGAAGGTCGCCGTGAAGGGCTGCTTGATCCGGTTCGGACTGGAGCCCAGCGAATTGAGCGCATTCTGGCGCAGGTTGTAATTGATGTTCCACTGGAACTTGTTCGTGCCCGACTTCGTGGTGATCTGAACCTGACCATTGCCGCGTCCTGCTTCTGCATCCACGGGGGAAAAGGATGAGACGGATCTCGGCAATCATGTCCGAATTCAAAATGGTGGTGGACCCAACGCCGCCGGGCGAGAAACCGTCGGTCACGCTCAGGCCGTCGCGAACGGTGTTGATCATGGTCATGGGCAGACCGCCGACTGTGTCGTACTCGTGACCTAGGGGGCTTGCCCTGTAACCGGGCAACGTGGTGATGAGCGCGAGCGGATCGTTTGTTGGGTTCGGGAGTCCCATGATTTCCGTTTCGCCGAGGGTGATACCGATTGTCGGGTCTTTCAGCAGAGGATCCGCCAATCCGGCATTCACTTCGACGGTCTGACTGAACTCACCAACCTCCATCGTGACATTAACAGTGGAAGTATCCGCCATTCGTAAGGCGATCTTGGTCACGCTCACCTTTTTAAAGCCGGTGAACTCGGCAGTGAGTGTGTAATTGTTTCCCGGAGCAAGGATGAACGTGTACGAGCCCGCGTCATTGGTCAGTATGGACTGACCCTGACCGGTGTCGGCATTAAGAATCTTTACCGTCACCCCAGGTAGTACGGCCGAACTGGTATCTGTTACGACTCCGGTGAGAGTTCCGACAGTGGACTGGGCAAATGCGCCCAGCGAAAAGAGGCTGAGCAGACAGAGAGCGACTAAAGTTTTCCTTAACACGGTGATTACCCCCTAACTTCACCTGAACCAACAAAATTTTGCCTGGACGAGCTCTACTCGGCCGTCGCTAATTAAGCAAGAATTTGGAAGCGATCCTGTCCCGGAAGCGGCGGAGTATAGTGGTGAAAAATTTTCACTGTCAACACGTATTTTCCTCCTCGGAAGCGGCGAGCAACGGCCATCCAACTCCATGAAGACGGGCTCAACTCCCCGCGCTGCTGAACTCCACATAAGCCCATGTTTTACCAACTGCTTATGGCGCGTCACGCTTCTGCCGGCCGCAAAGTCACTGCGGCCCTGCAGCCATCTTCGGCCTGACCGGGAGAGCCTCACTTGTTAAGAGAATTGTTAAGAAAACCGCCCCGCAGCCGCACGTTTTATTAAGAGATTTGTAAAGAGACCGCGCGGGCCTGCTACATTTCGAGCACGGCCTGCACCAGGCCCGGGTTGTCGAGCAGATGGCGGCCTCTGAGACCGACAAGTTCGATCAGAACCATGATGCCGACAATGTCGCCTTCCAGCCGGTTGATGAGTTGGCACGATGCCTTGAGCGTGCCTCCGGTAGCGAGCAGATCATCCACGAGCAGGACGCGTTCGCCGCGCTTGATCGAATCGACATGAACCTCGACTGTATCCTTCCCATATTCGAGACCGTACGCGACCTGGTGCGTGGCTCGCGGCAGCTTTCCCGCCTTTCGGATGGGCACGAAGCCGCAGGACAGGGCTTGTGCGATCGCGGCGCCAAAGATGAAGCCGCGGGACTCCGCGCCGGCCACGACGTCGACTCGTTCGTTGCGAAATGGATTGGCCATGAGTTCCACGGCCAGCGCCAGACCGGCGGGATCGCGCAGCAGCGGCGTGATGTCCTTGAACACGATGCCCGGAATGGGATGGTCGGGCACGTCGCGAATGAGCGCCTGAAGATCGAGCATGGATGTATGTCGCTTAACCTCCGGCTCTGCACAATCCAGGAGAGCCTATTGATAGAAGGATTGAATACGCGACAGTATACCCCTCAAGGAACCAGCGTGACGATGAACTCGCGATTCAATGTTTTGTCGCCGCCGGCCGGCGGGAGAAGGAGGAAACGGTGAAATCTCCGATGTTGCCGCCCCCGGTCTCTTGTCTTCGTGTTCACGATGGGTGTAGCGGCGCAGGATCAAGGAAATCCAGGGCCGTTCCGTGGTTGTGCCGGGAAATCCGGAGCGAATCCGGGAGAACGCGCCGCGTTAAGGCGGATACGAAGGCGGCTTTGCACAACGGAGGCAACATTGGTCCTGGCCCGCCTGTAGGGTCAGCCGGAGGAGGCGCCTTTGCGCAACGGCCCTCACAACAGCATTGCGGGCTGCTATGGTTTGGCCTATTCTCGGCACATCTGAGGCTGCAACGACGAGTACGGAGGAGGTTACCCAACATGAGCACAATCGAACACAAACCTGAATCCACGCCGGCGTTTCGGGTCGATGTCGGTCTGCATGAACTGTTGAAAAACGCGGCGCCTCAGCGCGATGTCGCACTGGAGGAGCCCGATGGAACGGTCGCGGGCGGTTTGCCCGACGCCGTTTATCCGCAGCGACCGGAGGTCATGTGGAAGACCGATCGGGAATACAACAACTTCAAAGCATGGAGAATCTGGAAGGGACTCGGCCAGCAGTATTTCAAATCGCGTGTGCTGCCGTTTCAGTTCCGTCCGCTGATTGCCTATCTCTTCACCGAATGGAAGTGCAACCTCGATTGCCACTACTGCTGGTCTTATGACAACACCATCAAAGGCATGACCGAGCCGACGGCCAGGCTGTCGATCGACTGGCTGCACTCCACCGGAAACCGCTTTCTGGCATTGATGGGCGGTGAAGTCCTGCTGCGTCCCAAATTCGTTCACAAGATCGTCCACTACGCGACCAAGAAAGATTTCTGCGTTTACCTGCCGACCAACGGACGTCTCATGAAGCCTGACGTGATCGACCGGCTGGGCGACGCCGGACTGACGTGCGTGAACCTGGCCGTGGACGTCGTCGACGAAAAGCCCGGGCTGGCCAAGGCGCTGACACCCATCCGGCCATATTTCGATTACCTGCTGAAACAGGAACGCCGCTACAACTACCAGGTGTTCTTCAATGTCTGCATTACGCGGACAAATATGGACGACGTGCGCCAACTGACGGAACTCGCGCACGATCTCGACATCGGCATCGACTATCACATCGTCGAATCGCCGCTGATCGATTCACCGCATTTCAAGCACCTCGACGAAAACAGCACGTTCCTGACGCCGGCCGACTATTCCAAGGTGGACGACCTGCTCGACTGGATCGTCGAGAAACAGAGCCAGGGCTACAAGGTGGTGAACCAGCGGACACGCCTGCTGGAGATGAAGCAGTTCATGCGCGGCAAGATCGAGCCGTGGGGTTGCCGGGCGGGCAAGAACACGTTGATTATCCGGACCGACGGCACGCTGGCGCCGTGCTTCCCGATGTATTCGGCCACCTACGACTGGGGCGTCGCGGGCAAGCCCAAGTTTGACGAAAAGCAACTGAAGGATATGAAGAAGACCTGCGAGTTGAGCTGCTTTTCCACGCTGAACCACATCGTCAGCTATGTGTACAACAATGGCCGGGTGATCAACTGGATCATCGATCAGTACCGGAAGAACGGCTGGAGCGAGGCCAGCGGCACGATCGAGTAGCTTTGGCCTCGACGCCTGAATCTCCGATGAACAGCGATCCACCGGACCCGGAAATCCCGGTCGGCCCGAATTCCCCGTCCGCCGCAGGCGCGGCGGACGGTTTTCTGCTTTCCGCGCTCGAAGCCCGCATTCTCGGCGCCCTGATAGAAAAGGAGAAGACCACACCGGATCTTTATCCGTTGAGCCTGAACAGTCTCGTGAACGCGTGCAATCAGACGTCAAATCGGGACCCCGTGGTCCACTACGACGAGCGCGTCGTCCAGCATGGGCTGGACGAACTGCGGCAGAAGAAGCTGGCAACCGAGATCTGGGCTTCCGGAGGGCGTGTCCACAAATTCCGCCACACCATGCCGGATCGATACCGTCTGGACGAAGCGCAGATGGCGCTCATCTGTGTCCTGCTGTTGCGCGGAGCGCAAACGACGGGCGAACTGCGCACGCGAACCGAACGGCTGCACACCTTCTCGAGTCTGGACGAAGTTCAGACGTGTCTGGACTCGCTCATGGATTTCGCCAGCCCGCTGGCGCGGGTGATCCCGCCCGGGCACGGACAGAAGGAGAAGCGTTACGTCCAGCTGTTGTCGGCCCCACCGGATGTGGCGCCCGTCACGGCTGAACGGAAAGAAACGATCCTCGTCGACGCCTCACGGATGGAATCGCTGGAGGCGGAAATCCGGGACCTCAAAGACCGGATGGATCGGCTTCGGGAAGAATTCGCGCAATTCCGAAAGCAGTTCGAATAATTCCCTGATGCAGGGGCGGTCTATGACCGCCCACAGGGAATCAGGGACAGAGAGGAATTTCGCATTCGCGAAATTCCTCTCAAGAGTCATCTCCAATCCGGTCACATCGCGGCCTTCGACGGCTATCGTCGAGTCGACTCCTGCAGTCAGGACAAGTGGCCGCTCCCCTCCGTTCGCCATCAGGAAATAGTAGCCGGGCTGCGTCAGTGGAAACTCAAACGAGCCATCCGCCTGAACGGATACCAGTGACCGGGTCGGCAAACGGACGGAAGGCACGCCCGGCCGGACAATTTCGCGCGATATCAACCCGACGCTCTGAATTGCGGGTTGACCGTCTTCGGACACGATCCGTCCGCTCATACGGGCCGGCAGGACATTCAGCAGGCGAAAGTCGACCCCGGTAATTGCCGCGCCGCTGGTCACCGTCACGACAGTGGCTTCCTTCCGCACGGTGATTCCCGGAAAGTAGGTCAGAGTCGTCATAGACCGCCCCTACAAACAGCGGGAACTCCAGGCAGGGCTGCTAGTTCCCTCCCCGTCCGCCGCCCTGTCCCGGAATCCCGCTCAACGTGATCACCGTGCGGCCATCGGCTCGAGTCAGGCCTCCCGCCCACGCGTGTTTGGAGCCATCTTTGGCGGCGTAGGCGGTTACGGTGACCTGTTCCATCGTTTCCAGAAGCGTCTGGTAAATGTTCCGGCTGAATCCGTTCTGGTTGAGAACATTGGGCGACGGGGTTTCCAGCGCCCAGTTCACGATTTTCCCAGTGCTGGATTTTACGTCGAGAAAGATCCAGCCATGCGGGTTCGTCTGTTCCACTCTGGTAAGCGTCCCCACCAGAGTGAGCGGCTTCGACTGGTCGTACTCCGCCTGAAATGAATGATGCGCCCCAACCGGGCCGGGGAGCGCCGCCAGCGTCGCAGCCACCACAGCCGCGAGTAACGTCTTCTTCATTGGAATGCCTCCATCGAACAGCGATTCGAACTAACGCGCAATGGATTCGCGAACGACCCGAAAGCCCAGATCACTGACACGGAGCGTAGCGCCATAGTAATGGTATCGATCGGTGACTCGCACGAACGCCTCGGGATTGTCCCAGGCGCCGCCGCGCATCACGGGTAGACCGCCTCCGGCCCCGCCGCCGGCGGCGCCACGCTGGCCGCCACGGCCTCCTCCGGCGCCACCCTGTCCACCCGGGGCGCCGCGACCGCCGCCACGCCCACCCTGCCCACCCGGGGCGCCACGACCACCCTGTCCCCCGGGACCTCCGCGCCCTCCGCGTTGCTGCGCGATGGTGATGAACGACGGCGCGTCATCAATCTGGACAACATCGCCCGCAACGGGCGGGCCCCCTCGACCGCGGCCGCCACCGGGACCGCCCCGACCACCACCTGCGCCACCCCGTCCTCCGCCCGGACCACCACGGCCGCCACGCCCGCCGCCGGGACCAGCCCCGGCGCCTCCGCGGGCGCCTTGTCCGCCCGGTCCTCCGCCGCCCCGCTGTCCGGCAGCCGGGCCCGGCGGATCGGCCTCCGGACTCTGCCGGTAGTAGTTTCCGCTGTAGGTATCCGCCACCCACTCCCGAACGTTGCCGATCATGTCGTAAAGCCCCCACGGGTTCGGCTTCTTCTGGCCCACCGGGTGCGTCTCGTCATCGGAATTGCCGGCGTACCAGGCGATCTCGTCCAGTTTTCCGTAATACGGACCGGAGGTTCCGGCGCGCGCCGCATATTCCCATTCTGCTTCCGTGGGCAGGCGATAACGGTAGCCGTCGTTTTTTGCGTTCAACCGGTCGACAAAACTCTGCGCCTCGACCCTGGTCACGTTCTCGACCGGCAGATTCTCTCCTTTGGAACCGCTCGGCTCCGTGCCCATCACTGCTTTCCATTCGGCCTGGGTGACCTCGTACTTCCCCATCTCGAACGCCCGCGTCAGGCGGACGCGATGAGCGGGCCTTTCATCGTTCTTGCAATCGTTGTCGCCCGCGGAGCACCCCATCATGAATTCGCCGGCGGGAATCGCGACGAACTCCATTCCGATGTCACTTTTCAGGGACTGGGCGCCTGCGGAGATCCCTGAGCCGGCGAGGAGACTCGCCAGAAGGGTAGCGACGGACAGGAACAAACGCTTCATAGCTTGTCCTCCGTTGATCGCAGTCATTATCAAACCAGATCGAAAACCGCCGGTGTAAACGTATGTTAAGGTTGCAGCCGTTAATGGCCGGGCGCCGCCTCATGGTTCTACAATGACTCTGATTTTATGCTCACCCGACCCATCCGAATTCGAAAGCTGGCGGCGCTGCTGGCGCTGGCGGCGCTCATCGCTACGCGCGGCGTTGCGGCCGAAGAGACGATTACGTCTCCCCGCAGCGAGTTCGGGCATGAGATCGGCGACGACTATCTCCTCGTCAATTATTCACAGCTGACCGCCTACTGGAACAAACTCGCTCGCGAGTCCGATCGCATGACGGTCGAAGAGATCGGCCGCACCGAAGAAGGCCGGCCGATGATCATGGCGATCATCACGTCGCCGGAAAATCACCGCCGGCTGGAACGCTACCGGAATATCGCGGCCGGACTGGCGCGGGCGAAAGGGCTCACCGACGAAATGGCCCAGGCAATGGCCAGGGAGGGTAAAGCTGTCGTGTGGATCGACGGCGGCCTCCATGCGAATGAAGTCCTGGGCGCGCAGCAACTCATTGCCACGGTCTACAACCTCGTCAGCAGCCGCGACGCGGAAACGTTGCGGATTCTGGACGACACCATCACGTTGATCTGTCCCGTCAATCCCGATGGCATGGAGATGGTCTCCAACTGGTACATGCGGGAGTCGAAGCCGGAACGCCGCTCATTGGCCGGACTGCCGCAGCTGTATCAGAAATACGCCGGACACGACAACAATCGCGATTTTTACATGTCAGCGCTGGCGGAAACGCGCGCGATCAACAGCGTGCTGTACCGGAAATGGTTTCCCGAAATCGTCTACGATCACCATCAATCGGCGCCGGCGGGAACCGTGATGTTCTCTCCGCCGTTTCGGGATCCCTTCAATTACACGCTCGACCCGATGGTCATCACGACGCTCGATGAAATCGGCGCGGCCATGCACACGCGATTCGCAGAGGAAGGGAAAGGCGGGGTGACAAGCCGTTCGGGCGGAATGTACTCGACGTGGTGGAACGGCGGGCTGCGGACCACGCCCTATTTCCACAACATGATCGGCCTGCTGACGGAAACCATTGGCAATCCGACGCCGATGGAGCTTCCCTTCGTGGCGTCGACGCAGTTGCCGCGCAGCGACCTTCCGTTGCCGGCGCCGCCGCAGACATGGCGCTTCCGCCAGTCGATTGAGTATTCCGTCACGGCCAACCGCGCGGTGCTGGACTATGCGTCCCGTAACCGGGACCGTTTGCTTTACGGCATCTACCGCATGGGCCGCAACGCGATCGAGCGGGGAAGCCGCGACAACTGGACCGCTACGCCTGCGGCGATCACGTCCGGCGGCGCCGCCAGGAAGATCGGCTCGGGCCTCGCGGCGGCGGACACCTCATGGAAAACGCCCGAACGGCGCGACGCGCGCGGCTATATCGTGACGCGCAATCAGCCCGATTTTCTGACCGCGGTCAAGTTCGTCAACGCCCTCATCAACTGTGGCATCGACGTCGACCAGGCCACCGAAGACTTCAGCGTCGCGGACCGGCGCTACCCGCGTGGATCCTACGTGATCAGGACGGCGCAGGCCTTCCGCCCGCACATTCTCGACATGTTCGAACCGCAGGATCATCCCAACGACTTTGCGTTCGCCGGCGCGCCGCCCACGCCTCCCTACGACGGCGCGGGATGGACACTCGCCTTTCAGATGGGCGTGCGATTCGACCGCATCCTCGACGCGTTCGATGGACCGTTCGTCCGGGTTGATGGGGCCGCGCGGCCCCCTGCCGGGTCGGTCTCCACCGCAGCGCCGACCGCCGGCTATCTGTTCAGCCACGAAACCAACGATTCCTTCATCGCCGTCAATCGACTCGTCGGCAGCGGCGAAACGGTCTTCTGGATCAATCCCGACGGAACCCATTTCATCGCGGAACAAAAGGGCACGGCCGCCAAACTGAAGAAGCTGGCTGCGGAAACGGGCCTGCAATTTGACGCGGTTTCCTCTGTTCCTGACCGTTCCGGATTCCGGCTGCGCCCCGTACGCGTCGGGGTCTGGGAACGCCCGGGTGGATCCGTCGCGGCGGGCTGGACGCGACTCATTCTTGAAAACTTCGAGTTTCCCTATCGCGCGGTCGATACCGCGATCCTGCGCGCCGGAAATCTCAATGCTCAGTTTGACGTCATCATTATTGCCGGCGACGACGCGCCGTCCGATAATCCGGGCGCGCTGTCTCTCTTCATGGAACAAGGAGGCACGATTCTCGCCATCGGTAAGTCCACCGCGGTGGCGGCGCGGCCCGAGCTTCCGCTGAAAGCGCCCATCGAGAACGCGCTCGCT
>DASUFH010000353.1:0-11698 GCA_036274645.1 Terriglobia bacterium | reverse complement strand
GCCTGGAATCGTCCATGATCGCGTGGGTGGCGTCCAGACGCAGTCCGTCGAGATGATATTCCGTCACCCAGCGCGTCGCGTTCTCGATGAAGAAGTCCCGCACCGGCTCGCTCATGCGCCCATCGAAGTTGAACGCGTCTCCCCAGGGTGTGTGATGAGACTTCGATAGATACGCGGAACTGAACTGCGGTTGATACGCCCCGTCCGGCCCGGCGTGGTTGTAGATCACGTCCAGGAACACCGCGATCCCGAGACGGTGAGCTTCGTTCACGAGGCGCCGCAAATCGTCCGGAGTTCCGTAGCATCGCGCGGGCGCGAAGAACGCGACTCCGTCATAACCCCAGTTCCGGTCGCCGGCAAAATCCGCCACCGGCATGAGTTCGATCGCCGTGACCCCCAGATCGCGGAGTTCGCCCAGTTTCCCCGCCACGCCGGAGAACGTGCCCTCAGGCGTAAAGGCTCCGACATGAATCTCGTAAAAGATCAGATTGCTTTGCGGAATTCCAGACCATCCATCGTCGGTCCAGGCAAACGCCGCGGGATTTACGATCTCGGACGGGCCATGCACACCCTGCGGCTGAAAACGAGACGCTGGATCGGGAAACGGTCCTTTGCCGTCGACCCGATAACGGTAAAGGTCTCCGGCGCCGGCTCCGGTAATCGCCGCGCCAAAGTAGCCGTCTGCGGATTTCTTCAGCGGATGGCTTTCCGGTGGACCGCCCGCGCGCTCAAGAACCACTTCGATCGTTTTCGCGCTCGGGGCCCAGACGCGAAATAACGCGCCCCATCCTTCGGCGGTTGCCCCAAGCAGGGGATCAGCGCTCATACAGTCGTTCTCTTCCTTCCCGGTTTTCCGTTTTCCATCGCCTGTGGTCGATTACGATGCTTCTCCCTTTCGATGGGCTGGAGCCGCGCGAAACACCGCGACGGACCGGCCTTTCATCCAGTGAACCTGGCCGTGCAACGCATGAACCTTATCCCACTCCGTTTCGGCCGTGTCCAGAATGCGTTCCCACCGCTCTCTCGCGCCCAGGGCCGGCAGCACGAAACGCGCGCGATGATGATGAGCATTGAGCATGATGAACAGCGTGTCGCCCACACTTGCCGGATCGCCGTTTTCCGGTTCATCGAGAGCGGGAGCGGAAAGGCAGAAGGCCAGCGACCGGGTGGCCCCTGAGGCCCAGGCCTTGTCATCCATCTCCTTTCCGTTGGGCCGGAACCAGGTGACGTCCCTGATTCCACGCGTGACGTGGCCCTGCAGAAACTTCCGGCGGCGAAGCACGGGATGGCTGGCGCGCAGACGGATCATGTAGCGTACGAAATCGAGAAATCGCTGCTGGCGCCGCTTGAGGTTCCAGTTCACCCAGCTGATCTCATTGTCCTGGCAATACGCGTTATTGTTGCCCAGCTGGGTGCGGCCCAGTTCATCTCCTGCACACAACATGGGCACGCCCTGCGACAACATCAACGTTGCGATGAAATTCCGCTTTTGCCTTTCGCGCAAGGCGAGGATGCCTTCATTTTTCGTCCATCCTTCCGCGCCGCAGTTCCAGCTGATGTTGTGGTTTTCTCCATCGCGGTTGTTCTCGCCGTTGGCTTCATTGTGCTTGCGGTTGTAGCTCACCAGATCGTGCAGGGTGAAGCCGTCGTGCGAAGTAACGAAATTGACGCTCCCATGGGGACGCCGGCCGCTCAGTTGATACAGATCGCTGCTGCCTCCGAGCCGCGTCGCCAGTTCCGAAACGCCGCCATCGCCCTTCCAGAAATGCCGGACCGCGTCACGATACCGTCCGTTCCACTCCGACCAGGGGGTGGGGAAACCGCCGACCTGATAACCGCCTTCGCCCAGGTCCCAGGGTTCGGCAATCAATTTGACCTGTGAGATCACCGGATCCTGCTGAATGGCGTTGAGGAACGAACTCAGACGATTGAATTCGTAGGGATCCCGGGCGAGCGCGCTGGCCAGGTCGAAACGAAAACCATCAACCCGCATCTCCTGGACCCAGTAGCGCAGGCTGTCCATGATGAGTTGGAGCACTCTCGGGTGACGAACGTTCAACGTGTTGCCGCAACCGGTGAAGTCCATGTAATAACGCGGCTCCGGCCCGACCAGCCGGTAATACGACGTGTTGTCGATGCCTCGCATGGAGAGCGTCGGACCCAGGTGGTTGCCCTCAGCCGTGTGGTTGTAGACGACGTCGAGAATAACTTCCAGTCCCGCCGAATGAATGTTCTTGACCATCGTCTTGAACTCGTGGACGGCGGCGGCCGGCTCCTTCGCCATCGCGTATCGGACATCCGGCGCGAAGAACGCGAGGGTGTTGTAGCCCCAGTAATTGCTGCGTCCCCGTTCGGTCAGATGCCGGTTGTCGGCATGATGGTGGATGGGAAGCAATTCGATGGCGGTCACGCCAAGCTTCTGGAGATAGCGCAGGATCGGATCGGACCCCAGAGCCGCGTACGTTCCCCGCATCTCCTCCGGAACGGAAGGGTGCCGATACGTCAGTCCCTTGACGTGCGTTTCGTAAATGATGGTCCGGTTCCACGGAGTCCGCGGCGCCCGATCGTCTCCCCAGGTAAAGGCCGCATCGACGACCGCGCCAAGCGGGCAGGAGGCGGCGTTGTCACGCTTGTCGAAGGAGAGGTCCAGGTCCGTGTCGCCGATACGATATCCAAACATCGCATCGGTCCACCGGATCGTTCTTCCGATGGACTTCGCGTACGGATCGAGCAACATCTTGTTGGCGTTGAAACGAAGCCCATGGGCGGGCTCGAACGGGCCATCGACACGATATCCGTAGAGCTGATCCGGCAGAATCCCCGGCAGATAGATGTGCCAGATGCGGTCGGTCTGTTCCGTCAGCGTGAATCGACTCGATTCCCGTCGGTCCCGCGCCGATTCAAACAAACACAGTTCCACCTTCGTGGCGCGTTCCGAAAAAACGGCGAAATTCACCCCTGCGCCGTCCCACGTTGCTCCCAGGGGGTACGGATTTCCCGGCCGCGCTTTGATGGATCGAAGTTTCACAGGCAGTCGTATGCGGTTAAGCGGCTTTGAGTTCGCCTCGTGTCTTCAGAAATTGAAGGACATTTCCCCGGCTGATCACTCCGGCGAGCCGGCCATTGACCACGACGGGCAACTGGTTGACGTCGTCGCGGACCATGAGATCCAGCGCTTCCTTTACGCCGGTCTCCGGCGATACGGTGCGAACACTCTCAATCGGACGGGCAATGTCGGAGATGAGCTTGAACGGCCATCTCTCCCGCGGGACCTGCTTCAGCTCGTGTACCGTGATGAGCGCCATGTCCCGCCCGCCCTGTGCAACGATAAAGCATCGCCGGCCCGTGCGCAGCAGATAATCTTCCGCGAACGTACGGAGATCCATGTCGCCATCGATTCGCGGGCAATCGTCCGTCATGACATCGCCCACACGCACTTCACCCAGCGCCGTCGTCGTTTCGAGCTCTTCGTAGCTCGCCGACGCCGCCTGCGACAGGAACCATCCGATAAAGGCCAGCCACAATCCGCCGATCCCGGCGCCCGAAAAGAAACGGAACAGCCCGAGAACGATGAATCCAATTGCGATGAATTCACCCACCGCGGCCGCGATCCGCGTCGCGCGCATCATGTTTCCGGTGATCGACCATACGATCGAACGCAGAATACGCCCGCCGTCGAGCGGGTATCCCGGAATCAGATTGAACACGCCCAGCGCTATGTTGATATAGCCGAGCCAGACCAGCCCGGCCCAGAGTGGCGAAGCCGGCGTGCCCAGTTCCGGCCGCCAGCCATCCAGCAACGCCAGTCCGAGAAAGACGATTCCAATGACGATGCTCGTGATCGGTCCCACTACCGCGATCCAGAACTCGGATTTCGCGTCGCTGGACTCCTTCTCCATTCCCGCAATACCGCCCAGCGCAAAAAGCGTGATGGAGCGGACGGGGATCCCCCGGCTTTTCGCCACCGCCGAATGCGACAACTCGTGAACCACGATGCTCGCAAAGAACAGCGCCGCGGTTACCACGGCAAAGGCCCAGACCACCAGTGTGGACCACGCCGGATTGGTCAGCTGAAAATGACCCGCCAGGGAGAAGACGACGAGAAAGGCAATGATCAGCCAGCTATAGTGAATCAGAATCTCAATCCCAAACAAACGTCCCAGCCGCAGGCTTGATCGCATGGTAATCCTCACTACGGCAGGTGCAATTGCTCTTCCCAACACGAAAGTGAAATTGGAGACCCGGACAGCCCCGATTTCGGATGCAGTCCATTTCCCGTGTTCATCTGTCCCAGGTTTGTACAGCGGACTTGTAGGGGCGGTCGATGACCACCCACAATCTCGGAACGGTCTATCGTGGGCGGCCAAACAGGGCTGAATGAATTGGGCTCAGGCGGGAAGCTTCCCTCCCCGGTTGTCCGTTATCCATTGCCTGTTATCGATTGTCCGATGAACTTCTTCATTGTTCGTTGGGACACTGTACAGGCTTATCCACAGACTCATTGACCACTCGGCCATTGGGTCATCGGGTCGTTTAGCCAGGTCCATTAAACATCGGACAACAGCCAATGGCCATCGGACAACCGGGGGAGGGGCGTGGGCGGTTATAGACCGCTACATGCGCTTCAACAACGTTTGCGAGAACGGCCATTCGTGATCGACCCACTGGGCTTCAACCTGAAAGCCCGCCACGCGTCCGGCCGCCCGGATGTCTTCAAGGCGGTATTTATAGCTGTATTCGGTCCGGATCGTCTCGCCCTGGCGCAGCCGCAGAACCCGGCCGCCGCCCAGTCGGACCACCTGTTCGTCACGCGACATCAGGTGCATTTCAATGCGGCGCTGCGCCCGATCGTAGCGCGCCACATGCTGGAATCGGGAAACGTCAAAGTCCGCGCCGATTTCCCGATTCACACGCCTCAGGATATTGAGGTTGAACGCCGCCGTGACTCCCAGTCCGTCATCGTAGGCATTCAGCATCCGCGCGTCATCCTTTTCGAGGTCCGCGCTGATCAGGAAAAGATCGCCTGTCTTCAGAAGCCGGTGAATGCCGGCCAGAAACTCCGCGGTCTCTTCGGGGGTCTGATTGCCAATCGAACTGCCCAGAAAAAGAATCAGCGCAGGGCCGTTTCCATCGCGAAAGCGCAGCGCGGCCTGCAGTCCCCCCAGAAAATTCGCTTCGATGGGATGGACATTGATCTCCGGCCTTTCGGCCAGGCCGAGCCTGCACTGTTCCAGCGCGGAAGCGGAAACGTCGATCGGGCAATACAGGATGGACTGCTCCTGCGCCAGCGCTTCGAGGACCGGGCGCGCCTTGCCGCCTCCGCCGCTGCCCAACTCGATCACCAGGGAGGGCCGGCCAAAACGGCGAATCTCGTCCGCGTGTGTGGTGAGGATCCGGAGGTCCGCGCGCGTCAGCCCATACTCCGGCAGGAGCGTGATCGCTTCAAAGAGAGCGGATCCCAGGTCATCGTAAAAATAACGTGACGGAAGCTCCTTCTGGCCCGGCCGCGTCAGCCCGGCAAGAATCTCGTCCCCCACGTGGGTGTCTTCAGTTATCCACGCATCGGAATGTCGCATAAATATTGGGGTAGTGAGGTTGAAACCAGTTTCGGAATGAACGGCGCATCATCTGCGCAGAGGTCCGGGGCGACGCGCCCTTCATGACAAAATGCGCGCCGTCGAAGAACGCCGCCGAATACTCCGGATAAAGCGCCATCGGCTTGAAGCCCTGAAACGGTCCAAATATCGTCGAGAGCCATTCCCATCCGTTGGCCATCAGGTCTGTAACTCCAAACGCGCTGGCGCCCGCCGCAAACGCTCCCACCGATGAAGGATTCCATTGCAACCCGTCGAAATTCCCGTGCACGCCCGCTGCCGGGATCGCGTCTCCCCAGGGCAGCGATCGTTCCGCGCCTTCCGGCGTTCCAAACGCTGCCCGGTGGTACTGCGCTTCAGTGGGAAGCGCTTTCCCCTTCCATCGCGAAAAGGCGGACGCTTCGGCATGGCTGACATAAACCGGCCAGGACAGCGGAAGCGGGATTCGCGAAAACATCGTGTCGAGCATCCACATGTCCTGGAGCCGCCGCCAGAAATTGGGATGCCGAATGCCCGAAGAACGGATCCAGTTCCACGAACCTTCCGTCCAGAATGAGCGCTCCTCGTAGCCTCCCGCTTCGATGAATTCGAGAAACTGGGCGTTCGTGACGTTGAAAGCGTCGATCGAAAACGCGGGCACATGCGCCGTTTCGGCGCAGTATTCATTGTCCCAACCGAAGCCTTCATCCTCGCGTGGACGCCCGAGCGTCGCGTCGCCGGCAGGAATATCGATCTGTCGCGGCTGCGGCGCCGGCCAGACCCAGTCCCGAACCTCGCGGGCGCCCGCATGGATCTTCTTGTCCAGCGTCAGGCGGTGCAACAGGTACGCCAGTGTTTCCGCGTGCATCAACCGGTGCTCGATCGCGACGGAAAACGCCTCAGCGGTTTCCGCCCCGGCAAACGCCTGATCCACCGCAGCCCGTGTTCGCGCGCGATAGCGTTCAATCGGAGTGAAGCCCGGCCAGTCCGCCGGACGGTCCGTGGGCAGGTTTCCCGAAACCGGATCGATCCCGAACTCGAACAGCCGGTCGAACTCCGGCTCAAACGACGCCATGCCCAGCGCGCGCCGGCAAACCATGTTCCAGTCGAAGGCTTCCAGATGGCCTATATAAAAGATGATGCGATGCCTCTCGGGTATCGGCCGGTCGTAAAGCGCCGCAGGGTGGACCAGATCGAAGATACGATCGGTCTCATCGCGGGCATCGGTAAGCATCCGCTGGAAGTGGAGTCGTGTTTCGTTTCGCATGGATTTCGCGCCGATCAATCGCCTGACACGAATCAGGTCGATCCATTCATCCCGTTTTTGCGCAGGTTCCGCCAACAGTTTCCACGCCGCAGTTGTTCCGGCGCAACCTTTTATTGTCTAGCGCTGGCTCCCCCCGGGCCCGGAACGAAGCGGGAGCGCGCTGAAGTCAAAGGCGCCGTCTTCGTTGCACGCCAGCGGATGGATCCGCTTCACGGCCGCCATGGGAAGGCGGCCGTAGATGTGCGGAAACAATTCCGTTCCGCCCTCCAGGTTTTCATCCACGATCCTGGCGCTCACTGAGTCAGGATCGATTTCCAGCAGCGCCAGATTCCGCTGCCCCCGAAAAATCCGGTTTGCCGTCGCCTCCACCTGGCGCGCGTAGGAACAATGGATGAATCCCTCGCGCGAAAACGCCGCCGGCGTGTAGATACCCTCGCGCGCCGCCGCGTCTGCCGCTTCGCTGGTGGTGATGTGATAGAGCCGTTCAGGTCGCATGCGCCTATTCTGCCATCTGTCTGGGCCCGCATGACCGTCTGCCTTGTAGGGGCGGTCTATGACCGCCAGCGTTTCAGGGCGATTTCTGTGAAATCAAGAGATCCCACCTCGAAACGTCGGGCGGTCATCGACCGCCCTACAGCAGACGATAGCTAGACGATGAATCATCGGTATTGTAGAATGACCCGCCAGTCATTGTGGGGTGTGCAAACCATGCCGGTGCTGGGAAGAACCAAAAAGGATGTCCTTTCGGAGTTTCGCCGGAGCGAGCTTTTAACCGCCGCCCGCGCGATTTTCGGCAAGAAGGGTTTCCACGAAGCGTCGATCGACGAGATCGCCGCCGTGGCGGAAGTCGCCAAGGGTACGGTCTATCTTTATTACCGCTCGAAGAAAGAACTCTACATGGAGGCTCTCCGCTTCGGCATCGAGGCGCTCAACCGGGAGTTGGGCGCCCGCGCCGAAAAGCCCGGCAGCTGTCTGGAGACGCTGCGAACGCTCACGGAAACCAAGATCGCGTTCTTCGAGGAAAACCGGGACTTCTTCCGCATCTACTATTCGGAGCTGGGTAAGTTGCCCGGTCATCCCGCCGCAATCGCAATGGTGCGTGATCTCTATACGGAGCAGGCCAGTGTCTTCGAGCGGGTTCTGCGAAGTGGAATACGGCGGCGCGAAGTCCGCCCGATCGACGCCGAACAGGCGGCGTTCGCGATTGCCGATCTGACGCGCGGTGTGGCCACCCAGCGTCTGCTCGGGACCTCGAAGAAATCGCTGCACGACGATGTGGAATTCATCGTTGAGCTTATCTGGAAAGGCATCGCGCGATGAATATTCGTCGGATCTGCCGGCCGCTGGCTGTATGCGTATTCCTGCAATCTGCGGGCTACGGTCAATCTCCCCCGCTGACGGAGAGCATCGTCCGGGGCGCAGCGTCGTCGGCCACCATCGACCTCAGCCTCAAGGACGCCATCGATCGCGCAATCCGGAACAATCTGGCGATCGTTTCTTCCAATGACGCCGAACGCGTGGCCGCCGCCAAACGTCTTGAGGATCTCGCGGAACTCTATCCGAAGTTCGACGCCCGCGTCGGCAGCGAGCAGCGCCAGACGAATCTCGCAGCGTTCGGGTTCGGCGGGTTTCCCGGCGTACAGCAGGTGATTGGCCCGTTCGCGCTGTTCGATATGCGCGCCTATGTTTCGCAGCCCATCGTCGCGCCCGAACGAGTCCATAACCTGCGGGAGGCCACGGAAAAGGAACGCGCCGCCGTCTTCTCCAGCCGGAACACGCGCGAGCTGGTGGTGCTCACCGCGCTGGATCTGTATTTTCAGACGCTCTCGTCGGAGAGCCGGATCGTTTCGGTTCGGGCGCAGCTCGATCGCGCCCGGAGGCTATTTTCGCGCGCCACCGATTTGAAGAACGCCGGCTTTGCCACGGGGCTTGACGTGGTTCGCGCCGAAGTCGAACAGCGTTCGGTGGAACAGCGGTTGATTCAGGCGACCAACGCGGTTCAGAAACAAAAGCTGTTGCTGGCGCGAGCGATCGGGCTGCCGCTGGATCAGGAATTCCGCCTTTCCGATCGGCTTCCGCCGGAAAACGCGATGGATCCTCCGATCAGCGAACTGCTGGAGCGCGCCTACGCCAACCGTTCGGATGCGAAGGCCCTCGATGCCCAGGTTCGCGCGGCCGAAGAAGCGCTCAAGGCCGCCAAAGCGAAGGGCAAGCCGACCGTCAACGCTCTGGGCGATTATGGTGTGATTGGCCGTTCGCCTTTCAGTTCGCATGGAACGTATTCGCTTGGACTGGAGTTGAAGGTTCCGCTGTACGACAGGAGCATCGAAAGCGGTGAACTTGAGAAGCAGGCGGAAATCCACCAGCGATCCGCCGAACGCGACAGCCTGAATGGACGCATCGAATTTGAGATCCGGTCGGCGCTGCTCGACCTCGGGTCCGCGCGGGAACAGTTGCAGGTGGCGCGCCGGCAGCTGACCCTGGCCCAGCAGCAGCTGGATCAGTCCCAGGACCGCTTCGATGCCGGCGTCACGGACAATCTCGAAGTTGTGCAGGCGCAGGAAGCCGTCGCGCTGGCCGACGAAGGCGTGATTCAGAGTCTGTATGGTTTCAATGTTTCCCGCGCCTTGCTCGCAAGGGCGACAGGAGTGGCGGAAAAATCGATTGAGGAAGCGTTCAAGGGGAGCTCGAAATGACGCGCGGTCGGATTCTGGTTGCGGTTGTTCTGCTGTTGGCCATCGGCGCCGGGCTGGTTGCCTGGAGAATGCTCTCCGGACGCGAATCCACCGACGACGCGAGAATTGACGGGCATGTCCATCCGGTCAGCTCCCGGGTTGGAGGAACCGTCGTGGCGATCGAAGTGATGGAAAACCAGCCGGTCGAGGCCGGCGCGGCGCTGGTCCGGCTTGACGACAGCAGCTATCGCATTGCGCTGGCCAGGGCTGAGGCGGACCTGGCTGTCGCTACGGCGCGTCACCGGGAAACGCAGACACAACTGCCCGCGTCGTCCGTGGAAGCTTCGGCGCGAACCTCATCGTCGGACGCGCTGCTGATGCGCGCTCAAACCACCGTCCATGCCGCCGAGCGGGATCTGGATGTGGCGCGGGCCAAACTCGAAACGGCGCGCGTCCGGGCGAATGAAACGACCGTGCGGGTGGCCACGGCAAAGCGGGATCTCGACCGTCTGAAGCCGCTCCTGGACAAGGACGAGATCTCCCGGCAACAGTACGACTCGTACGTCTCGGCGCTCGACGCGGCGCGCGCTTCGGAGAATTCCGCGCGCGCGGCCATCATGGAAGCCGAGACCGGCGTCGGCCTGGCCGAGGCGCGCGTGAATGAAGCGAAGAGCGCGATTCCCGTGGCGGAGTCGGGAGTCCAGGCCGCCACCGCCGGCAAGCAGGACGTCGCGGCCAGCCAGGCGCGCATTGCTCTGGCGGCCGCCGATATCGAGCGGGCCCGGGCGGCCGTCGATCAGGCGAAGCTCGACCTCGATCGCACCGTTATCCACGCGCCTGTTGCGGGCATCGTCAGCAAGCGGGGAGTGGAACTGGGATCGGTCGTTCAACCGGGACAGCCGCTGATGGCGATCGTCCCTCTTGAGGATGTCTGGGTCACCGCGAACTTCAAGGAAACGCAGCTCGACAATATCCATCCGGGGCAGACGGCTGAAATCAAGGTCGACGCTTACGGCGCCGAGACATTCCATGCGCGCGTGGACAGCATCGCGTCGGCGACCGGCGCGACGTTCAGCCTGCTTCCGCCCGAGAACGCCTCCGGCAATTTCGTGAAGGTGGTGCAGCGCGTGCCCGTCAAACTGGTCATCACCGACAAACCTGCCGGGCAGTTCACGCTTCGTCCGGGCATGTCGGTGGAAGTGACCGTCATCACCGGTCCCGCCAGGAACTGACACGGTATGGACGCTCAGCCCCAGTCCGGCGTGACGGCGCCGGAGGCCGCCGTTCCTCATGTGAATCCCTGGATCGTGGCCGTCTCCGTGATGTTTGCCACGTTTCTCGAGGTGCTCGACACGACGGTCGTCAACGTGTCGTTGCCGCACATTGCCGGTAGTCTCTCGGCGACGCCGGAAGAGGCCACCTGGACGCTGACCTCCTATCTGGTCGCCAATGCCGTCATTCTTCCGCTGACGGGTTGGCTCGCCGGCTATTTCGGGCGTAAGCGGCTGCTCATGCTGGCCGTGACGGGCTTCACCCTTTCGTCGTTCCTGTGCGGCATCGCGCCGTCGCTCGGATTCCTCGTGTTGTTCCGTCTGATTCAGGGCACGACGGGCGGAGTGCTGCAGCCGATGTCGCAGGCGATCATGCTGGAAGCTTTTCCTGTCGAACAGCGGGGGAAGGGAATGGCCTTCTGGGGCCTCGGTATCGTCGTGGCGCCGATCCTCGGCCCGGTCCTGGGCGGCTGGCTGACCGACAACTATAGCTGGCGGTGGGTCTTCTACATCAATCTGCCGATCGGTATCGCGTCGCTCGTGATGACCAAAGCCTTCATCTTCGATCCCCCCTACCTGCGGAAGCCGCGCGGCCGCATCGACGCGGTCGGCATCGGCCTGCTGGTCATCGGCATCGGCGCGCTGCAGTTCGTCCTCGACAAAGGGCAGCAGGAGGACTGGTTTGATTCGCAAACCATCGTGGCCCTGACCGCCGTTTCCGTATTGTCGTTGCTGCTGTTTGTGGTGCACGCTCTTCGCGCGAGCGATCCCGTTCTCGATCTGCGGGTGCTCAAGGACCGCACCTACGCCACCGGCGTATTTCTGATGACCGTGCTGGGTTTCGTTCTTTTCGGCAGTCTGGTCATGCTGCCGCTGTTTCTGCAGACGATCCTGGGCTATGAGTCGTATCAG
>DASUFH010000352.1:0-5744 GCA_036274645.1 Terriglobia bacterium | reverse complement strand
GTGACGCCGGGCGACTACAAGGTGTTTGCGAAGACCCGGGATGGACGATTGTCTTCCGCGATCATGTCCGTCAGAGTTCCGGATCGCGGCGTCGATCGTCTGGACCTCGCCATGGAGCAGGGAATGTGGGTGAGCGCGCAGATGGACGGCGTTCCATGGTCTTTCGATTTAAGAATCTGCCGTCTGGGCGCCATGGATTCCGGCCAGAAGCACTGCTTCGACGAGCTGACGATTCCATACAAGGAAGGGCATTTCGAGCCCACCTTTATTCCCACCGACAATCTGTCCGTCATGCTGACGTTACCGTCCGGGTTTGAGGTGGAGAGCACCAGGTTTTTCCGCCCAATGCCTCCTCTGTCGAAATTGCCGCCGCCTCGGGTTGAACTCGGGCAAGACGGACTGTCGCGCGGAGACATGGTCCGGATTGCGAACCCGTTCGTTCCGGACGCGGTCTCCTGTCGCGACGATCCCCCGATCTACGTCCAGGGCTGTTTCGAGTTCACCTTCGGGACGCCCATCGCGGTTGGGGGCCGGGCGATCAACCGGTTGGGTGAACCTGTCCCCGGCGCCCAGATTGTGCTGGTCCCGCGGCCGGGGCCGCGGGAGAGGGTCCGGCCGGAGGGTACAGGTTATGTGACGACCGTCACCGACGCGAGCGGCCAGCTCCAGACCAGCGCTCTGGCGGGAACGTATGTGGTCCTGGCGTTCGAAGAAATTGAGCCGGGCGCGTATTACGCTCAGGATTTCCTGTCCCGTTTTGAACGGAGCGGAATCGTGGCGCCCGTCGGAGTCATTTCCGCTGCGCGCCCAGGCGGCAGGTCCGATGATCCTCCACCGTGGATGACACTGCAAATTCCGGTGATCTCGCGTGACGAGATGTTGAATCGATGACGGCAGCGATTCTCGCCCTTTTTCTTTTGCAGACGCCGGCCGCCGCTCCCCGCGGCGCGATTTCGGGAGTGGTGGCGCGCGTTGGGAATCCCTCCGAAGAGAGACTGCCGGATGCGCGTGTGGAACTGTTTCGCGGTCCGGGGACACCACTGGTGACCCGGACCGATGGCGGCGGCAAATTTGCGTTTGCGGATCTTCTTCCCGGAGTCTATGAGGCGCGAGTCATGCGGGATGGTTATGTGCGCGAGGAAGGCGCCATCACCCTCGCGGCCGGACAGCAGCGCAACGATCTGCGATTCGTGCTTCGGCCGGCGTCGTCGCTGGCTGGCGCGGTCATCGATGAGTATGGCGAACCGGTGTCCAATGCGTTGATCCAGGCGCTCGGTCTCCACTACGACCCCATGGGCAACCCGATCCTCGCGCCCGAGTTTTCCACCCTCGTGGACGATCGCGGCCAGTACCGTCTCTACTGGGTCGATCCCGGCGCCTATTACATCAGCGCGTCGGTCACGCCGGATGTCGTCGAATTCACGGGGATGCCCGTAAAACCGCCGAATCCGAACGCCGGCCCGATTTCCCGGAGTTATGCTCCGGTGTTTTATCCGGGCGTGGCGGATCCGGCCGGCCTGGAGCCGCTCCACGTGGGTTCAGGCGAGGAAGCGAACGGTATCGACATGCGGCTCATTCCGGATGCGACCGTCGCCCTGCGTGGCCACGTCTTTTCGCCCGCCGGAGAAGACGCGTTCGTCCGGCTGATTCCCGCGGGGAGCGTCGTGACGGCCCTGCTCCGACTGGTCCCGGCCCGGGGCGGCGCGTTCGAGATCCAGGGCGTGACGCCGGGAACATATATTCTTGCGGCCGAGACCGCCTCCGGACATCGGGGATCCATGCGCATCGATGTTCGCGATCAGGACGTCAATAATCTGACGATTGCGCTTCAGCCCCCGCGGCCGGTAAGCGGACAGATGTACGTGGCAAGCGGTCCGGCGCCCGATACACGACTGATACGGATCCGGCTCCTGCCCCTGGAAGCCGGGCTGGCGCCGCCTGCTCCGGCGCCGATCCAGACCGGGGGCGTGTTCGGTTTTGACAGCGTCATGTCCGGAGGTTATCTCATCGCGCTCGATGGACTGCCGGGAGAGAGTTACCTCAGCGCCGCGCGGTTCGGTCAAAACACCAGCATCCTGGAAGAGGGCGTGATCCTGGCCGGAGCGCCGGCGCCGATCGAGATCGTTATCGGGACGGATGGGGGACGAGTTCAGGGGATGACTGCTCCGGGCGTCAGGGTTGTACTCGTTCCCAATGCCGAAAGACGCCGGCCGGATCTTGTCCGGGTCGTCGATTCGGATGCGAAGGGCGAGTTCACCATTCATGGAATTGCTCCCGGTGATTACATGCTGTTCGCATGGGAGCGCGTCGAGCCCAACGCGTACCTCAACGCCACGTTTCTCGCGCGCTATGCGGAGAAGAGCGTTCCCGTCCACGTCGAAAGTGGCGCCACGCTCACGGCGAACGTTACAGCGATCCGGGCTGCAGAATCAGGGACTGCCCCGTAACCGGCCGTCTGTCTGCTTGTAGGGGCGGTCTATGACCGCCCCCTGGAGTTTGGACATTTTGCCGCCAGTTCAGCCAATGAATTTCGCGGTTGAGTCTCGCTTCTGCAGCTTCGCCGCGGCAGGTTAACGTAAGCGAAGCGTGAGTATCGGCGCCGCAACGCGCATTCCCCACCTTGGCCAAGGCGGGCGCGGAGCGTGAGCGCGATAGCGCGAAACATGAAAGGGTGTCTGCGGCCATGAAGAAAATGCCAGCCATCCATAATGGCCGCGGACGGGGCGGTTCGTTGAACTACCTTGCAGATTCTGCCGTATTTGCTGCAAGTTTCAATCGGATGTTTATCGAACCGCCCCGTCCGCGCCTATCCAAGGAACGGGTCCATTTCTATATGGCGCGGCCACCCCGCCTTCGCCAAGGCGGGGAATACGCCTGCATCGAAAGCTCTCAAATGTCCAAACTCCAGGGGGGCGGTCTATGACCGCCCGGTGTTTCGGGGTGGAAATCTCCTGATTTCACAGAAATTCATTCTGAAACGCTGGGCGGTCATGACCGCCCCTACAAGCAGACGGCCGCAACAATTCATACGGTGTGCATGATGAAGCGGGCATGCCGCGACGCGATTCGCCAACCTTCCGGCGTCCGCTTGAACGAATCTTCAAACTCGCCAACCAGCTGGCGCGGATCCATCTCGATACCGAAATGCGCCTGCGGCGCGCGACTGGCGTTCGCGGAAAGGACGAGAGCGTAAGTCAGGCCGCGCGCTTCGCTCTCGGACTCGACCGTGACGCGGATGTTCGTACACAAATGACGAATCAAGCGGCCGGCGGGCCGGGCCTCGTATGCCGCTCGAATGGCGTCACGGCCGCGAAGGGTATCGCCGTTAGGTCGAATCAACGTTCCTTCGGGAATGAACAATGCGGCCAGCGCCGCCGGATCCTGATGATCGCTGTGGTACGCAAAGTCCAGCACCAGCTTTTCACAGGCGCGTTCGATCTCCGGGTTCATCATGACCGCCACAACCTCCGGGATGCGCGCTCCGCGCCTTCAACCAGCGCGCGCAGTTTCTTGAACGAGATTCCCGCATCCATCTTTCCGATACCGGCGAACGTGCCAAACCCGCAGTCTGTGCCGGCGATCACGCGGTCGCGGCCGACGATGTCGGCGAACTGGCAGATCCGCTGCGCCACCAGTTCGGGATGTTCCACGTAATTGGATGTCGACGTGAGCAGACCGGGGATCAGAATCTTGTCATCGGGAATCGGGATCTCTCTCCAGACCGCCCATTCGTGCGCATGCCGGGGATTCGAGGCTTCGAACAGAATTCCCGCCGGCTTCGCCCGCAGGATCAGGCCAGCGATTTTCTCCAGCGGAATATCGTGATCGTGAGGTCCTTCGTAATTACCCCAGCAGACGTGCATGCGCAGGGAATCGGACGGAAGGTTGCGCAGGGCATGGTTCATCACGTCCACCTGATGTTCGGCGCGCTTGAGGAATTCCGCTTCGGTGAGATCCTGAAACCCGGTGTGCCGCGCCATCGCGAGGTCGGGGCAATCCAGCTGCAGGATGAAACCCGCCTGGACGATGGCTTCGTACTCCACGCGCATCGCTTCGCCAAGGGCTTCGACATAGGCGGCGTGAGATGGATAAAACGTGTTCGGTTGAAACGCCGCCACGACGCCCGGGGATGCCGCGTTCAGGAAGGCGCCAGCCGGTGTGTGCCGCTGGACCGCCAGTCGGAAACGGTCAATATCCCTGGCGAGATCGGCATGTCCGGTGAAGCGGACCGGGCCAACGCAGGATTGCCGTTTGAAAGACTGCTTGCCGGCAAACACGGCCATGCGGGCCCGGAAATCCGGGTAGTCCTGGAGATCCCGGGCAATCTGACGCGGATTGTCGCCGTCGAAGCCGGTGAGCCGGTCCCTGATGTACGTGGCGTAGCCGATCTTCGATGTCTCGCCGTCGCTGACGAGGTCGAGTCCGATCTCGACCTGTTTTCGCACGGTTTCGGATACCGCATCGGCCATCACGCGATCGAATTCATCAGGGTCGTGCGACGTCCCCTGTTCGCGGCTGAAGAGAAAATCGACGACACTCTGGCTGCGGGGCAGACTGCCCACATGAGTCGTCAGGATTCGGTCGGCATTGAGCTTCATAAGATTGGCGATGGCTGGTCCTCGAGGCGGGGACCGCGCGGGCGCGGTCTCCCATTCCGGACGTGTTGGTCTTCGATTCTATCCCTGCGGTTCCGCTATTGACGGGGTTTCGGCGGCACGATCGGTGTCCTCCCCGGCGGAGGCTCGATGGAGGACCCGGAGCCCGGCCCCCAGACGTCGATTCCCTCCGAGCTGTTTCCTCTCGTTCCTTCCGGCGCAATCGGGCCGACCAGTGTGAAACCACGCCCAGGCGGACGCGCGGGCGGACTATTGGGATCGATCCTGGCGTCGTTCGGAAGAACGGCGGCGATCATCTCATTCTGTACAATCTGAGCAATGATGCGCCGATCGAAGGTCGGTGGATCGACCTCACCCCAGTCCTGATGCACGATGGTGAAGTACAGCGTGTCGCCGACGATCAGGATGTCTTCCATTGCGCCGATCGTGTAGGGATTGTCGCAGCGGCCGCAGACCACGCCGCGCAGGCGGTTGCCGACCCGGAGAAACGTGAAGATCTGCTTGTTCATGCCCAGGCCGAACGACGCGATCCACGTCCCGGCGATGTCGGCCGGCTGGAGCGTGGTTTTGAACGGTCCCGGCTGCCAGTAGGCAGCGGCGCCGAAGCCACGGCCGCCGCCTCCGCCGCCCCCGCCCCCAACGGCTCCGCGTCCGGCCGGAAGCGCCGGTGGAGTGCCCGGCGGAAGGTGATAGGCCGGCGCGCCACCGGGATCAGCGCCGCGTGGATCTTTGATGAGCGCGCGCTCGCTCCCGTTCCGCGCGCCCGCGGCGCCCGTAACGATCATCCGCCCGTCGACGAGCATGGCGTGTTGATCGTCGACTGTGGTGATGGCGCCGTCCGGTCTGGCGAACGTGATCGTGAAGTCGATACCCGTCTTCTCGTTCCACGCGCCGTCGATGAATCCAATCGTGGTGGCATCGGAGCAGTTCCGGCAGTACACGCCGCTGACTTTCTCGCCGCGAATCACGAATTCGTAAATGTGCGGCTCCTGCCCGAGCGGTGTCCTCCATCCGCCCCGCCAGTAGTCGGCGTCGAGCGCCATAGCCGGCTGCGCGAACACGAGGATTGCCAGCGACAGCAGCAGCCCGGACGCAGTTTTCGGAAGGGATCGGTTGTTCATTCTCCGC
>DASUFH010000351.1:0-5183 GCA_036274645.1 Terriglobia bacterium | reverse complement strand
CGAACACGTACTTCCGGCTCCGCGGTTTTCCCTCATTGGTTGCGCCCCGCTCGCGTAACTGACTCGAACCGCCGTGTACGGACCCGTACGCACGGTGGTGTGGCAGGGGTCGGCGGGCGACCGCCGCCCCTATGCCGATGGGACGCTAATAGCGGTACGTTTTCAGATTGTTATACGCCGATTCAATCGTGGGCGCCCGCCGCTGCGCGTATCCGGCCCAGCTCTTGTACTTGTCCATCGTGAGGGTCTGCTGCAACTCTGCCAGGCTTTTCCCCTGAGCCATGCCGGTGGAGACATCCCGGACCAGGTCTTCAAAGAACTGCCGGTATGCGGTGACGTCGGCTTTTGTGCCGAGGGCTGCGTGCCCGCCGGCAAAGACATCGAAATCGAGCGCTTCGACGGTCCGGTACGACTTGATCCATTCCGACAACGGGTTGCCGTCGAAGGGGCCGCAGGCGCTGGGAAACGCCTTCGGGTCGCCGGTCTGCTGGATTGCGACATCCGCAATGAACTCGGTGGCGAAGACCACTCGTTCATCCGGGAAGTAGATCACCGTCGCGTCATCGGAGTGGTTCCTGCCCGGGTAAATCAGTTCGATTGTCTTGCCACCCAGCGAGATCTTCATCCGGTCGGAATAGACGAGGTCCGGCCTGCGGATGTCCGCCATCATTTCCGTTGGCGTCATCCGGCCGTCGCCGTTGCGGTCATGGGTTTGATGGAAAAACCCGGGCATACCGCACCGGTTCTGATTGCTGGTCATCGGCTCGACGATCTCGTTCAATTCGAAGGCGCCGTCATTGTTGCGGTCCAGCATGTCGCCGGGCATCTGGGGAATGCGCCCATCCATGTTCCGCAACATGTTCTCGTGCGCGATGAAGCGAGCCGTATCGGCAAAGACCGCGCCGCCTTCGACGTGATCCCAGTGACTGTGGCTGTAGATGACATATCGAACCGGCACTTTAAAACGTTCGGCGAACTGTTCCTTCATCCAGGTTGCGAATTGTTCGTTGATCGGATCGGCGAGAATGATTCCTTCCGGCGTCACCAGGAAGATGGAGTAGTAGTTGGCGTTGCGCGCGCGGTAGAGATCGCCCTTGATGTTGACGATTTCCCGCTGCGCGCCGCCGCCGCGTCCGCCACCCGGCGGCGCGCCGCCCCGGACTCCCGGCGCGCCGGGAGCGCCTGCGCCCCGGGGACCCTGACCGCCCGCGCCCCGGGGACCCTGTAAGGCCATTGCGCCGGTGGTCATTGCGATCAGGGAGAGCGCGGCCAGAAAGATCCATCCAATACGTCGCATAAAGGTTTCCTCGCGCGTTAGCCTAATCGCACGCATCCGCTGACGCAATCAGCATTGACAGAAGGCGCTCTTTTGGTAGCGCCTTTTTTGTTGACAGGTCAAGCATCGGGAACCATCCTTCTGTGGCGAACCCGCACCGGAGCAAATCGATATGCCGAAAAGAAGATTATTTGTCGGGAAGATTCTTGTGGCTGCGGCCATCACGCTGGTTTTTGCCGCGTTGGGAGTGTCGGCCGTACAGAATGGCAATAAGTTCAAGGCGCGCCTGGCGCCGGCGCCGCCGCTTGCGCCGTTGCAGCGGACTGCCGTGGCGGGTATCGGTTCCGCGACCGCGACGCTGTCGGGCAAAAAGGTCAGCGTTGAAGGGACGTTTGAAAATCTTGCGTCATCGGCCACCGAGGCCAATCTTTGCCTTGGGCTGGCGGCGGGGGCGCGCGGCGAATGTCTGTTCAAGCTGATGATTTCACCCGGCGCGTCCGGCACGCTGAACGGGACCGCCGAGTTGTCGACCGAACAGGTCGAGGCCCTGCGGAAGGGCCGCTTCTATATCCAGATTCAAAGTCAGGGCGCGCCCACCGGCCACTTGCTCGGCTGGCTGCTGGCGGAAAAGTAGCGGAGGTAAACATGATCGGAACGCGCAAACACATGATTGCCGCTGTGGCGGCCGCCGCTATCGGCATTGCCGGAGTCATTGCAGGACAGCAGGCGCCCGCTCGCGGTGGGGCCGCGGGCGCTCGTGGCGCCGCCGGCGCCGGACAGCGCGGCGCTGGAACTGGCGCCGGCGCCGGACAGCGTGGCGCCGCTGTAGGCGCGCCACGCGGGGCCGCGGGCGGAGGCGCCCAGCGAGGCGCGCCCGCCGGACCGATCACCGCACAGGTGACGGTGCAGGGAGAGGTTCCCAATTTCGCGCCCGTCACGGACGCCATGCTGCGAAATATTCCGCCGGGCGACTGGCTCATGATCCGCCGGGATCATCGCGCGACCAATTACAGCCCGCTGGACCAGATCAACGCCGGCAACGTGAAGAACATCGAACTGGTCTTCCAGTCGAAGATGAGCGAATCCGGGACGAATCAGCCGGCGCCCATCGTGCATAACGGCGTGATCTACCTCGTTAATATTGGCGGCATCGTTCAGGCCCTGGATGGCGCGACGGGAAAGGTGATCTGGCAGAGCACCGTCAGCAACAACATCGCCATGCGCGGCATCACGATTTTTGAAGACCGTCTCTATCTGGCCACCACTAACGGCCACCTCATCACACTCAACGCGCGGAATGGGCAGCTGGTCTGGGATACGACAATCGGTCCGGGCTTCAGCAACTCGAGCGGCCCCATCGTTGCCAATGGGAAGGTTTTCGTCGGTCTGGGCGGCTGCACCCGCTATCAGGACGACAAATGTTTCTTCAGCGCCTATGACGCGAAGACGGGCAAACAGCTCTGGAAGTTCAACACCATTGCCACCAGCAGCGATCCGATTGGCGGCAAGACATGGGGGACTCTCAACGATCGCACCCGCGCCGGCGGGGAGATGTGGATTTCTCCCAGCTTCGACGACGAAGCCAACACCGTCTATTTCGGCACTGCCCAGGCCAAGCCGTGGATGACCGCCACTCGGGCCACCGAAGGCGACGCTCTTTATTCCAGCTCCACTCTGGCCCTCAACGCCGACAACGGCAAGATGCTCTGGTACTTCCAGCACGCTCCGGCCGAAGCGCTCGATCTCGACGTCGTGTTCGAGCGCGTGCTGGTGGATACCGGCGGGCAGAATCTCGTTCTGACCATCGGCAAAGACGGCATCCTCTGGAAGCTGGACCGCAAGACCGGCAAATACCTCGGACATACCGAAACCGTGTTCCAGAACGTCTGGGAATCGATTGATCCGAAGACCGGCCGGCCCACCTACCGGCAGGACATTCTCAAGGAAACGGTCGGCAAGCCCGTCGATTCCTGTCCCACCAGCGCCGGCGGTCACAACTGGCCGGCGATGAGCTATCACCCACCCACGAACATGATCGTTTCTCCTCTGGTTCAGGCTTGCCAGGTGATGGTGCCGCAAGCCGCCAACCTCGAAGGAACCGGTAACGCCGGCGGGGCGACCCGTTCGTTCTACGAGAGTCCGGGCAGCAACGGCAATCTGGGCAAGCTGGGCGCGTTTGACGTCAAGACCATGAAGCAGGTCTGGTCTCTCGAGCAGCGGGCCTCCTTCCTGACGTCTGCGGTGACCACTGCTGGCGGTCTGGTCTTCGTCGGCGACCGTAACCAGATGTTCCGCGCCGTCGATATCAAGACCGGCAAGATTCTCTGGGAGAAACAGCTGGCTACGGCCGTTCAGGGATTCCCGGTAACGTACAGCATCAACGGGAAACAGTACGTGGCGGTGACGACCGGCCGTGGCGGCGGAAGCCCCTGGCTCGTGCCGGACACCGTGACGCCCGAGATCGCTCCGCCCACGACAGGGTTTAACCTGTACGTATTCGCCCTCCCCGGAAAATAGGCAGAGGGGGACAGCCCCCGGAGGCTGTCCCTTTGCCTGCGCAATTTCTCCCGTCCCATCAATCTTCTTCCGCCGATTCGGTATACTCGCCTCGTGCTGGACATCACATCATGAAGAACAAAATCTCAGTCGGACTCATTGGTTTTGGCACAGTCGGAACGGGCGCGTATCGAATTCTCACGGAAAACGCCGGTCTCATTACAGAGCGCCTTGGCGTGCCTGTCGAGATCAAGCGTATTGCCGTCCGCGACCTGAAGCGCGATCGTGGTGTTGCGGTTCCGTCGAAGCTCCTGACGGATAACCCTTCCCTCGTCGTTGAAGATCCCGACATCGATATCGTTGTGGAACTCATCGGGGGATATCAGCCGGCCAAAGACCTCATCCTGGCCGCCTTCGCCCGTGGAAAGCACGTCGTCACGGCCAACAAGGCGTTGCTGGCTTCTTCCGGCGCCGAGATCCGCGCGGCCGCCCGCAAGGCCGGCCTGGCCATCGGTTTTGAGGGAAGCGTCGGCGGTGGTGTTCCCATCATCAAGGCTCTGGGCGAATCGCTGGCCGCCAACCGCATCCTGTCGCTCTACGGCATCATCAACGGGACAACGAACTACATCCTGACCAAGATGACCGAAGAGGACCGCGCGTTTGCCGACGTGCTTGCGGAAGCGCAGCGCGCCGGTTACGCCGAGGCGGATCCCACGTTCGATGTGGGCGGGATCGACACGGCCCACAAGCTGACTGTGCTCGTGAACCTGGCGTTCGGCGCGGCGATCACGTCGGAGCAGGTTTTTACCGAGGGGATTTCGTCGATCAGCCCGGTGGATATCGAGTTCGGCAAGGAGTTCGGCTATCGCGTCAAACTGCTGGCGATCGCGAAATCCCGTGGCGGATCCATCGAGGCGCGTGTCCATCCGACGATGGTTCCCGAGGACTATCCGATCGCGAAGGTGGGCGGCGTCTACAACGCCATCCAGATCGTCGGCGACGCGTGCGGCGACATCATGCTGTATGGACGCGGGGCCGGCGCCATGCCGACCGGCAGCGCGGTGGTGGCCGACATCATGGATATCGGCCGCAGCATTCTCGTCGAGCCCGGACGTCGTCTTCCCACGCCGGCTTCGGCCGCGCCGATCCAGTTCCGTCCGATGGACGATGTCGAGAGCATCTACTACACACGCTTCATGGCGATGGACCGTCCGGGCGTGCTGTCGCAGATCTCGGGCGTCTTCGGCCGCCAGAACATCAGCATCGCTTCGGTGATTCAGCGCGGGCGAAAACAGGATGGAGCGGTCCCGCTGGTCATCATGACCCACACCGCCCGCGAGCGGGACATGCGCCGGGCGCTCACCGAAATCCGGACGCTCGATACCGTCAGCGAAGAACCGGTTCTGATCCG
>DASUFH010000350.1:0-6209 GCA_036274645.1 Terriglobia bacterium | reverse complement strand
ACGTTGGCTTCGGAAAGGCGGCGCGGCGCAAGACGTGTCAACCAGTGGAACAGCGTGTTGAACACGGGAACGGGATACCGGGCAAAGTGGGCGGCGACGTAATTCAGATTCAGGGCCTTATATCCCGGCTGGACGATGAGTTCGTTGAAGCCGGAGCGGTAAAGCAGGTTCTGAATCGTCTTTCGGTCGAAGTACGTCAGATGTTCCGGCTTGAACTCCATCCAGTTCTGGCGCAGCAGGCGGGCAGACCAGGAATCCAGCGAGGGTGTAGCCAGGAAGAGTGTTCCGCCCGGCTTGAGCGCCCGCCGGACTGCGGCCAGAAACGAGCGGGGATTGCGCGTATGTTCGATCACATCGGAAAGGACACAGATATCAAACGCGCCATCCTCGATCGACGTATTTTCGAGCGTTCCGCAGACGACCAGATTGTCACCGAGCCGGGCGTTCGCGAGCGCCGTTGCGGAAGGAGAGATTTCGATTCCTGCAACGTTATAGCCCGCCCGGCGCGCCTCAATGAGGAAGTCTCCCTGTCCGCACCCGATTTCGAGCAGCCTGCCATCGGGCTCACCGCGGTAACGCGCCAGCTGGCGCAGTTGATGACTGGCCGTCGCCGCTTTCATCTGCGCGACCCGGTCGTGACCCTCCGGTGTGTCCTCGCCCAGAAAATAATCCGACGAATAAATCGTCTCGAGTTCCTCGTCGCTGGGCTGGGGATTGAGCATCAGAAGCGTGCAGCTGGCGCAGCGCACAAGACGGTATGGTTGCCGGGAGAACGCGTAATAGAGGCGCCGGCCGTCGCACACCGGACAGGCGTGCAGCGGCAGTCGGCCCGTCACAATCCCCCTTTACTTCTGGCCGGTTCTGCGTCGCCAACTGCTGCGAGGGCAAGCGCCAGTTCGCCGAAGTCCGGCTCCCGCAGCGTTCGGACCACGGCGATCAGCAACGCGACAAGACCGACCAGCAACGACGCGGCGTAGAACCGCGTCAGGGCTCGTGTAATGCCCGTTTCGTCGGAGTTCCAGAATCGCAGAAGCGCCGACTGCGGCAGGCTGTATTTTCTGAGATCCAACGCCTGGGGCTCCGGAGGCGCGCCGGGCGGCGGCGCCCAGACCCAGAGATGACGCGGAACCCAGGGCGCCGGATCATTCCCTGCGGTCATCCACACCTGGAAGGCGCGGGCCGAAAACTCGACTTCGTTCCAGACCGGGTCCTGGGTGATCGCTTCCATCGTGTTCTGAATCGCGTCTCCAGTCGCCGTGCCGCGGCCCCCATAGTAGTAAAACGCGCCGAGAAACGAGACTACTCCGCCCATGACCACCAGAACCAGGAGAGGAACGTCCCGCCGCCAGGAAAACCGCGGCCACGCCGCGCCAATGCACAGCAGCAGCGGCGCCACTGTCACGTGCATGTAACGCGGCCCCCATACCTCATCGGAGGAATAGGTCAACAGCGAGAGAAAACCAACCGTTCCCGCCAGCACCAGCGCGGCAAAGATCAACACCTCGGGATTCCTCCGGAACACTCTCGGGGCCGCGCAAAAGGCCACCAGCGTGGCCGGCGCAAATACGAACAGCCCCTTGGTCGGGGACCCGAACAATCCGATCGCCGTGACAAAGGAATGAATGGGCGAAACGGTCAACCATCCTTTCAGGTTTGCCCAACCGCCGCCCAGAGGGGCCCAATAGAAATCCTGGGATTTCGAACCGAGGAGCCAGATGAATCCGATCAGAAACAGAGCGGCAAGCGCCCGGGGCCATCTCGAACGCCAGCCATCCCGGAATTGCGCAAGCACAAGAAAGAGAACGGCGGGCCATAACGTGACCCCGGTGGATTTCAGGGTCAGCGCCAGACCGGAGATAAGGGCAAAAAACAGGAGATGCGCCCAACGTTCAATGCGGCCATTCGCGAGCGCCATGAACCCGGCCAGCAATAAGAAAAAGGATTGCTTGGTCTCCAGCCCGATATACGCATACGGCCAGAGCATGGTTCCAAAACCCGCCGCCAGCGCCAGAAGCAGACTCATGCCCGGAGAACAGAGTCTGCGCAGCCAGACGAACAGCACCGTAACGATGCCAGCGGTCAGCAGGACGGGTTGAAACGAGAGGATAAAATCCGGCGAGACGATTTCTCTGCCAATCCGGATGAACGGCAGGTCCAGAAGAACAGGTATCGGACCATGACGCGACCAGGCCATCGGAGGAACCGGACGTCCCTTTTGCCAGGCGGTCATGATGTTCAGCATGCGTGTGCCGGACTCGAGCTCCTCCTCGATATATCCGCGACCGCCGATCGTTCCTGGGGAGAGGCTGAGATAGCAAGCCGTCAGTCCCACAAACAACCAGGTCGCGGTCTTTTGAGTTGCAGTGAAGCCCATCAGATTTAGCCCAGCCTTGCGTCGAAGCGTAGAGAATAGGCGAAACAAATTAGCCAGGCAATGGATAACGGATGGTTGGCGCAGCGTCCCGCTTACCAGATGTTTTGGCGGAAATTGCGCGCCCGTGACAGCGTCGGGCAATTCTGGCATGATCTCACCTCCCTGCGGAGAAACCACGGATTTCCGTGGCCGATGTCATCATGGAGACCAGAAAATCAGCCGCCAGTTTTCCTTCCGAAGGGCACGCGGTGTTTGTTCTGTTCGCGATCTACGCGATCGTTCAGGTTCACGCTCTCTGGCTGCACGGTTACTCCGGTCAGGATTTCATCAGCCACAAGTCCTGGATCGATCAGGCCGCCATTGACCCCTGGCGCTATCTGACCCAGTACGCGGCGGGGCGAACAAATCCGCCGCTTTACCACTTCATCGGCGGCGTGCTGAAACGGACGCTGGGCGCCAATCGCTACATATTCGCGCTCGGAGTTTTCAACGTGATGATGAGCCTGGTCGGCGCAGCGTGTATCTACGGCGTTGCGCGACGGATCATTCGCAGCGCTGCTCTGCGCGTGTCTGCAATTGCATTTCTCCTGTTTCTGCCGGTTCACGTCATTCACGCAGAAGTGATCGCTGCAGATGCCCTTGCTACCCCGCTTTTCTGGATTCTGGTCTGGCTGGTCACGCGTTTTCGCCCGGATGCTTCACGGGGTTTCGGAGTAGAGATCGCGGTTGTCGTGATTATTGGCTTCTTCGTCAAGTTCACGTTCGGCTTTGTGGCGTTGGCCTGCTGGATCTGGGTTTTGTCGTTGTGGTGGACCGGACGGCTGATCGGACGGAGATTGGCCGCAACGGCTCTCGTCGTGTGCGTTGTTCCATCATTGGTCGTTGTCTTTGAAAGCATCCGTTTCTGGCCGCAGACATCCAACAGCTGGGGGCTGGCGCCGAGAACGGATCTGTGGCACGGTGAGATGACCCCGCGCAGCCTGATGTGGCTCCGCGCAGCGGACACTGACGTGCTGGCTGCCCCGTCGTACAACTGGCAGGAAAACGGCGCCTTCGAGCTCCTGGTCAACAACAAGCACAGCTACCCGGCGCTGGCCCACCTGGGGATCTTTACGGACATCCTGAATATCTATCAATCGGACCCATTCGATTACTATTTCGGAAACCGCACGAAGCGAAATCATCATCGAATGCAGGTGTCCGTACGCGCGGGGATTCCGTTCTCTCTACTGGCCGCGACAGCTGTCTTGTTCTTCCTGTTCAGATCGACTCTTGGCGTCGCGCTGAAGAGGACTGACTGGACGGAGGTTTTCGCCCTGCTCCTGTTCTCTCTCGCCTGGGCCTTTCCCATTGTCTTCGGCATGTTTTTCGTCGTTGGACCTTACAACTCCGGATTCTGGCTGCCTCGCCTGATCGTACCCGCCCTTCTGGCTTTCTTCATGCTGGGATTCGCGCTCCTCAACGACCTTCCCGTGAGATGGCGCGGAGTTCGCGCCGCCATTCTTTTGATCGTCCTGGTGGAATCGGCGCTGCATATTTCGTTTCTTTGGCCTGTTGAATCGAACCGGCCGCTTTATGAGCCGAACCAGGATGTGGATATTGCCGCGCACCTGAATGGCGCGGTGTATCGGATTCTGGATTGGCAGGACGCCTATTTCCCGAACGAAGCCGGTGAATACTGGCTGGAAAAAGCCTTTGACATTGTCGTAAACCGGCCCTCGACCGATAGCGGCGCTGAACTGTGGAATCTAAGCTTCGTGCTGAAGCCCGGGCCATCAAATCCAGGCGATTCCGGAGCTATCCGTGTCCGTTCTCCCCTTCTGGCGCCACAGGAGATCGATTTCCAGGGCGTCGCTACCCGGGAGATTGAAGTCCCCCTGTCTCCCGGGCGCAACGACATTCACGTTGAACTGGTCTCTCCCGCCGCGGTGGAGATCGCCACGGACCCTCTTATCCGAATGGCCAGTGTGTCGCAAATCAGAATTACCCGGAACGGCCAGGATGCGAAACTCCTCTGGCCGTATTAGGTTGTGCTTCGCCAAACACGCATCGCGCGCCCGCCACTTCCAGCGGACTGATATCCAGAAATGAAAAAATCCGGTCAGCCGCGGGGCTTGTGTTGAGTAGAATAATACGTTTGGCTGGGGGCTGCCGGCCTCCAGAAGAAGGAGCGCGGTAATGAGCACGGTGCTGGCCGAAAAGGCCGTACGGTTCTACGACTCGACAATCGGGAAGAAAGCCGTAATGGCGGTGACCGGACTGATCCTGTTCGGTTTCCTGATTGCGCACATGCTGGGCAACCTCCAGATCTTCATCGGCAAGGAAGTCATGAATCACTATGCCGAGACGCTGCACGGCAATCCGCCGCTGCTCTGGGGCGTCCGCATCGTTCTGCTGGTTTCCGTCGTGCTGCACATGTGGGCCTGGCTGCAGCTGGGCGCCATCAAGAGCGCGGCCCGTCCGGTGGCTTATGCGAAGACCACGTCACAGACCAGTGTGGCGTCACGGACGATGGCGTTGTCGGGACCGTTGATCGCCATATTCGTCGTGCTTCACCTGCTCCACTTCACGACGGGCACGATTCATCCGGGCAAGTTCGTCGAACTTCACGCCTACGAAAACGTCATCAGCGGCTTTACGCTGCCGTTCATCCTCATTTACATTGCCGCGATGCTCCTGGTGCGGGTCCATCTCGCCCACGGCGTCTGGAGCATGTTTCAATCCGTCGGATTCAGCCATCCCCGCTACACGCCGCTGCTGAAGAAGTTCGCGGCGGTCTTCTCATGGGTTCTGGTCCTCGGGTTTATCTCGATACCGCTCGCCGTGTTGTTCGGAATCCTGAAGTAGGGGCTGGAGAAATCACAAACGCATGGAACTGAAATCCAAGAGTCCTTCTGGTCCGATCGAAACGCGCTGGGATCGACACAAGTTCGATCTGAAGCTGGTCAACCCTGCCAACAAGCGCAAGTACAACATCATTGTGGTCGGCTCGGGACTGGCCGGAGCGTCGGCTTCGGCGTCGCTGGCGGAGCTCGGCTACAACGTCAAGTGCTTCTGCTTCCAGGACAGTCCGCGGCGCGCGCACAGCATCGCCGCGCAGGGTGGAATCAACGCCGCCAAGAACTATCAGAACGACGGCGACAGCATCTACCGGCTGTTTTACGACACCGTCAAGGGCGGCGACTTCCGCGCGCGGGAATCCAATGTCTATCGCCTGGCGCAGATCAGCGTGAACATCATCGATCAGTGCGTGGCGCAGGGCGTGCCGTTCGCCCGCGAATACGGCGGCATGCTGGCCAACCGCTCGTTTGGCGGCGCGCAGGTATCGCGCACGTTTTATGCGCGCGGACAGACGGGGCAGCAGCTGCTGATCGGCGCGTACCAGGCGCTGGAGCGCCAGATCCATACCGGCAAGGTCACAATGTATCCGCGGACGGAACTGCTCGACGTCATCATCATCGATGGCCGGGCGCGCGGCATCGTCACCCGGAATCTCGTCACCGGCAGGATGGAAACGCATCTCGCTGACGCCGTCGTGCTCGGCACCGGCGGCTACGGCAACGTCTTCTATCTTTCGACCAACGCCAAGGGCTCCAATTGCACGGCGATCTGGCGCGCATACAAACGCGGCGCGGCCATGAGCAATCCCTGCTACACGCAGATCCATCCGACGTGCATTCCGGTGAGCGGCGATTACCAGTCGAAACTCACACTGATGAGCGAGTCGCTGCGTAACGACGGCCGCATCTGGGTGCCGAAGAAAAAAGGCGATACCCGGCCGCCCAGTCAGATCCCTGAAGACGAACGCGACTATTACCTCGAACGGAAGTATCCG
>DASUFH010000349.1:0-8605 GCA_036274645.1 Terriglobia bacterium | reverse complement strand
GTGACAAGGCACATTCGCATGCGTGTCGGCAACGTTAGTCTGATGCCCAAAGCATGCACTGGCAAGTCGGTCCAAGAGCTTGAACAAATGTTCGTTGCCAATCAGGCCGCAGAGCGGCAACGCGTGATCGCATCGATGGATGACGGCAATACCCAGCGCCTCGTGCAGGAGACCTGTGCGCGTTTAGAAGCCTCACTCGTAGACGGAAGTTGGAAGACCACGATTCCTGGGAAACCGATCCTTGCCAGCTTCGCGTCGGCCGCAGCGATACCACTTGGTCGACTGAAGTCGCTGTACATTTCGAAGAACTCTTTGCACGGCTTCAATGCATTCAGAGAGATCGAGGAAATCTTTCTTGACTGGTCCGAATAGCGTTCCTCGTACTCGGAGGAATGCGATGAGGCGATAACGTTGAACACCTATGAGTACCCCCGCGTCAAGAAAGATGTCCTCTTTCCCGATCGGGCGGAGCGCATGCCCGATTGTGCAGGGACAAGACAAAAGGGGTCCTTGAATATCTAAGAAAAACACACTATTTTTTCTTAGATATTCAGGTCGTAGCACTTGGACAAAAGCATAGAAACCAAAGCATATAAGCGCATAATCGGCAGCGGGAGAGGTTGGGCGTTCTCTCCTCAAGACTTTGCCCGCCTCGGTCCCCGCTCGTCCGTTGATTTTGCTCTCCATCGGCTCCATCGGCGAGGTGTGATTCGACGGGTTATCCGTGGCATATACGACTTTCCACCATCGAGCGAATTGCTTGGCCGGCAGCTTGGCCCGGACCTGGACCAGGTGGCCCAGGCGCTCGCACGTAAGTTCGGATGGCGGATTCAGCCCAGCGGCGTCGCCGCACAAAACATTCTGGGTCTTTCGACGCAGGTTCCCTCAAAGGTTGTCTATCTGTCGGATGGGCCGAACAGGCGCTACGCGATCGGAAAGACAACACTCGAGTTCAAACACACTGCGCTTAAGGAAACCGGTTTCAAACTGCGTGAAAGCTCAATCATCGTCCACGCCCTGAAATCCCTGGGTCAAGACGGCATCACCCCGGACGTCCTGGCAAAGGTTCGGAGCTGGTTATCGCCCGAACTGCGCTCAAGAGTGCTCGCCGATACCCAAACGGCGACCGGTTGGGTCTATGCAGCCCTCCGCGAGATCTGCCGCGAGAGGATGCCCAGTGAATAAGGTTGCCCGCTTGCCGGCCGCCGAGCGCCGCGATTTGTTTCAGGAGTCGGCGCGCGAACGCGGCACAAACCCCGCCATTATTGAGAAGGACTTCTGGGTATGCTGGGCGCTGAAACAGCTTTTTGCCGATCCCGAACTTGGAACCCGGCTCGTATTCAAGGGCGGAACTACTCTTTCCAAGGTCTTCGGTCTTATCGACCGGTTTTCCGAGGACATCGATCTCGTACTCGATTGGCAGCTTCTCGGCTATGGTCCCGGAAAAGAAGATCCCTATCAGGACTTTGAGTCCAAGGGGAAACAGGACCGTTTCAACAAAAGCATCAACCGCAAAGCCGCCGATTACATCGCGGGAACGCTCACTCCATACCTTCAAAAGCTTTTTGCCAGCTGTTCGGAAATCCGAGTCTCTGTCGACACGACTGATCCGAACGCGTTAAACGTCGCTTATCCGGCCGCATTTTCCGAAGACTATCTGCGTCCCGAAGTCCGGCTTGAGATCGGCCCATTGGCTTCATGGGTTCCTTCGAACCGGCACGTCATTCACCCTTACGCCGCCGATGCTTTCCCGAAAGTCTTCGAAGACCCGGCGTGTCCGGTCGTGGCCATCACCGCAGAGCGAACGTTTTGGGAAAAGGCGACCATCCTTCACCAGGAAGCGTACCGCCCCGGCGCGATGCCTTCGCGCCATTCACGGCATTACTACGATATGTTCAAACTCGCGGCGAGTTCCCGTACGGCGGCGTGCCCTCAAGGACATGGAACTCTTGAGACAGGTTGTCGAATTCAAGCAGCGATTCTATCCCGCCGGTTGGGCGCGTTACGAAGACGCCAAACCCGGAACCTTCCGCTTGATACCGGATATCGGGCGCCAGTCCGCGTTGCGACGCGACTATCGGGATATGGAAATGATGATCTTCGGAGAGACGCCGAAGTTCGATACAGTAATCGACTGTTTGAAAGAGCTGGAAGACGAAATTAATGGCCACTGAAAACCCAGTCGTGAGATCTCATCCAGCCACCGCAACACCTCTCGACGTCCGGGGCCGCCTCGTGGAGGCGCTGCAACTGGATCTGGTTGGGCCGGGCCCTGGCCACGCGTTCGCCGAGGAGTTGATTCCGGGGAGGGTGAGGCCGTCCACCTGGTACCTGACCGGTTTCCTGATGCCTGCCGCCACTCCTGCCGAACAGTCCGGCGACGCCGACTCCGATGAAGATCTTGGAGAAGCGGCGGAAGACGGCGGACTGGCTGAAGAGAATACGGAGGAGCAACGGCCAGCCAAGAAGAGCTATTTTCCCTCCTCGATGGGCCTGAGCTTCCTTGTGCCGGCCAGCATGAGACGCCTGTCCGTCGTGGTGGATTGGGGCGACTATACGCGTGACGAAGTTCCCGGGGACGATGGGAAACCCGGCCCCATCTGGCGCCGTCATCCCCGTCAGCAACAGATCGACGTCGACCTCAAGGGCGATGGCGAGGTCTATGCCCCATTGCCGGTCCAGCATTCCGGCGGACTCGAACTGCAGATCGTGGAGCGTCTGGTTTCCGCCGACGATCTCAAGGAGCATCTCCCGGCTGGAACGCGGTCTGTTTCCGTGTTTCTGGTGAACCGCCGCCCGCCCATTGCCGAGGCGCCGGACGAAGCGTTCGTGTTCCAGCCCCGGCTTGAGGTCCGGGGGGACCAACCTTTCCTGCCCCGTCCGGATCTCCGCGGCGTGGACCCGGAGGATTGGGACGAACAGGTGGCCGACATCCACTATGCCGACGTTCCGGAGTACGCCAGCGGTCATGGCGTCTCGGCGGACTGGGAGACCGTTGACGGCGCCTGCCGCGTGCTGCGCACCGCATGGCTGCCCGCGGCCGAAGTCGAAAAGACCGAAACGTTCGATCCTGAAGGTGTGGAGCTTTCGATGACCGCTCTTGGAGCTCTTCCGGACGCCAATGCCGTCCATGCTGCGCTGGACTTGCTCGTCGCCGCGTACCGGACGTGGATTCACGAGCAGCGCGAAAAGGCGCAGACCGAGCTCTCCGGCAATCGGCTCGAAACCGCTCTCGTCCTGCTGCAACACGCCACTCTGGGCGCGGACCGGATGGAGCGCGGAATCGCCGCGCTGGCCAGCGATCCCAACGCGCTGGACGCTTTCCGCGTGGCGAATCGCGCGGTGGCCGCCGCCTTGCGCCAGCGTCTCAAGATCGAAGCGCCGCGCTGGAAGACGTTTCAGCTGGCGTTCCTGCTGCTGAACCTTCCCGGTCTTGCCGATGCGAACGATCCCCACCGCAATACCGTGGACCTTCTCTTCTTCCCGACGGGCGGCGGCAAGACCGAGGCGTATCTGGGACTGGCGGCATTCGCGATGGTGCTGAGACGGTTGCGGCACAAAGATTCCGATACCGGTCTGGGCGGTGCGGGTGTGAGCGTCATCATGCGCTACACCCTGCGTCTGCTTACGCTCGACCAGCTGGGCCGCGCCGCCGGGCTGGTTTGCGCGCTCGAACTGGAACGCGAGAAGGCCGTGGCACGATATGGCGCCTGGCCGTTCGAAATCGGTTTGTGGGTGGGAAAAGCCGCAACTCCGAACGTGATGGGTCACAAAGGGTTCAAGGGTTCGGGTGACGCGCGGACGAAGGTGCGCGACTACCAAAGGGACCCTCAAGGCAAGCCCCTGCCCGTTCCGATCGAGAAGTGTCCGTGGTGTGAACACCGTTTCCATCGCGACTCGTTTGCTCTGCTGCCCCCTGGCGATTACCCGCTGGAACTGCGCATCGTTTGTCAGAATCTGGACTGCGACTTTACCGGCAAGCGGCCGCTCCCGATCGTTGCCGTCGATGATCCCATCTACCGGCGTCTGCCAGCCTTCCTGATTGCCACCGTCGATAAGTTTGCGTCGCTTCCATGGGTCGGTCGGTCCGGCGCGCTGCTTGGCGGCGCGGATCGCCATGACAAGACCGGCTTCTACGGTCCGGCAGAACCCGGCGGCGGAAAACCTCGCCTCAAGACGCCGTTGCCGCCTCCCGATCTGGTGATCCAGGACGAACTCCATCTGATTTCCGGTCCGCTCGGCACGATCGCGGGTCTCTATGAAACGGCGATTGAAGCCTTGTGCGTCCGTCAGGTCGAGGGCAAGTCGATCCGGCCGAAGATCGTTGCTTCCACCGCGACGGTCCGCCGCGCACAGGATCAGATCCAGGCGCTGTTCGCCCGTCCGCTGACTCAGGTCTTTCCGCCGCCCGGGCCCGACAGACGAAACTCCTTCTTTGCGCGGACCGTCGCATCTGCGGAGAAGCCCGCGCGGCTTTACGTCGGCGTTGCGGCGCAAGGCCGTAATCCCAAGGTCGTGCTGAGCCGGACGTGGCTCGCTCTGATGGGCGCCGCCGAGAAGGCCTACCGTGATGCCGGCGGCGAAAGGAACCCAAATAATCCCGCGGATCCCTACATGAGCGTTCTCGGCTACTTCAACAGCCTGCGGGAACTCGGCGGATGCCGCCGGATTCTGGAAGAACAGATCCAGGACATCATCAAACGATACGGAGAGCGGAAGCGTCTGAACGAAACGCCGGGATTGTTCCACAATCGCAAGTCGTTTACCGAGGTCGTCGAACTCACGTCCCGGATTCCGACGGAGAAGATCGCCGAGGCCAAACAGCGCCTCGAACGCCCTTTCCACGACAAGGACCGGCGCGTCGACTGCGCGATTGCGACGAACATGATCTCGGTCGGTCTCGACATTCAACGCCTGGGCCTGATGGTCGTGATGGGGCAGCCCAAGACAAGTTCCGAATACATCCAGGCTACCAGCCGTGTCGGCCGGGACGATCAGCGGCCGGGGCTTGTCGTCACGCTGCTCGACATTCATAAACCGCGCGACCGGTCACATTACGAACGATTCCGTCATTACCACGAGACGTTCTATCGCTCTGTTGAAGTTGGGAGCGTGACGCCCTTCTCGGCGCGCGCTCTGGATCGCGCGTTTGCCGGCGCGATGGTCACCCTGGCGCGGCATATCGAACCCAGCCTGACGCCGCCCGAGGGCGCCGAGCGGATAGGCGGAGTCCGTCCTGCGCTGGAGCGCCGCCTTCTGGACGCAGTCCTCGACCGCGTGCGCCAGCAACCGCTCATGGAAGACGACGAGCGGGAGGAGCGCCTGCGCAGTGTCCAGAACCGGATCGTCGACCTGCTCGATTCGTGGCGGAAGATCTTCGAGGACTACCACACGCAAAACGTCGCCCTTCAATACCAGAGCTACGAACTCGATACGCCGAAACCGCTCCTGCGGGACATGCTCGACAAGGACTTCGAATCGAGCGACCACCGCCAGTTCCGGTCGAATCGTTCTCTGCGCGACGTTGAACTGGACGTCAATCTTTTTCTGAAAGACCTCAGCGGCGCTGATGTCGAGGACGGCGCATGAGCAAGAAAGCTCGCGGACAGTTGCGCCGCAGTCAGGTGATCACCACGTGGGGACCGGGCGCCTTGCTGGACCTGCCGAGACACTCCGCCATCATCGGGGGCCTGGAGTTCTGGCCAAAGACGGCGGATCTCGACGAGATCCCCGAGCGGCGCCTGCGCCACAAACTCCGGGGAATGACGGCCGGGGGCGTTCCTCCCCGGTTCTATGCTCCACCGGCGGATCCCCGCGACGCCAAGAAAGGTATTCGAGCCTGGCGATTCCCGGAATGGTTCGTCGTACAGGAAAAGGATGATGCCGCGTCAGTCCGATCCCGCCGCCTCGTCTATAGAACGGCGCTGGACAGGAGCCGGTTCGAGGGGCTTCAGGTTGTGCCCACGCGCTTCGTTCGAGGCTGTCCGAGAGGCCACGTGGACGATATCGACTGGAAGGGATTCGTTCATCAAGGCGAATCGTGCGGTAGAAAAGATCTGCGTATCGAAGAAAGAGGCACGAGCGGTGATTTGGCCGACCTTATCGTGACGTGCGGCTGCGGCAAGCGGCGGAGCCTCCACGACGCATCGATGCCGGGACCGCTCGGTGTGTGCCACGGCAGGATGCCCTGGCTCGGCCGCGGCGTCCATGAAGACTGCAACCGTCCGAGCCGGCTTCTCATCCGGACAGCCGCGAACGCCTATTTCGCGCAAGTTGTCAGCGTCCTCTCCCTGCCCGATCATGCAACCGAGGTTCAGAGGGCTGTCCGCGATCTCTGGGATGACCTGCAGATTGTGGATACGGCCGAGGAATTGACGACGCTCAAGAAGAAACCACGGATCGCCGCGGCGCTGGAGGCTTTTGCCGACACAGACGTAATGGCGGCCATCGCCTTCGAGAAGGGCGGCAGTTCCGATGATCGACCAACGAAGGTGGCGGAACTCGACACTTTGCTGTCTGTGCCGGAGGGCTTCGGCGACGATGTCCCCATCGATCCGGACTTCCACGCGCGCCGGCTCCCGGAATCTGTCTGGAGACATTCCGGGCGCTATGAGGGAATCGAGAGCGTCACCCAGTTGCACCGGCTTCGCGAAGTGCAGGCTCTCGCCGGTTTTACGCGGTTCGAAGCCGTCACTCCGGACATCAATGGAGACTATGAAAGTGACGTGGAGCGGGCGCGGCTCGCCGAAGAGCCCACATGGTTCCCGGCCGTCGAGAACCGGGGGGAAGGGATCTTCCTCAAGCTTCGGCCAGAGTCTGTCAACCACTGGCTTGCGCGTCCCGGAGTGTTGAAACGCCTGCAGTACCTTGCGGATGGCCACAAACGCTGGATGGCCGGCCGGAAGACTCCGCGCGACTTTCCGGGGGGCCCCTACATCCTTCTCCATACATTGTCCCATCTGTTGATCCAGTCGCTGGCGATGCGTTGCGGATATCCGGCGAGTTCGATTCGCGAGCGCGTCTATACGGATGCCGAGCGCGGCCGGTTCGGCCTGCTGCTCTACACCGGCAGTCCGGACGCGGAAGGAACGCTCGGCGGGTTGGTTCAGCAGGCCCGGCAGATTGAAGGGCATCTCAAACACGCTCTGCGGAATGGCGCCTTATGTTCCAACGATCCGATCTGCGCACAGCACGCTCCAGGCGAAAGCATGGAGCAACGGTGGCTCCATGGCGCCGCGTGTCATGGCTGCACTCTGGTCGGAGAAACGTCCTGCGAGATGCGCAACGATTACCTCGACCGCGCGCTCGTCGTCCCGGCGCTCGGTGTTCCAGACGCGGCCTTTTTCGGAGCGGCCGAGTGATCGAGAAACTGATCGGCGTTCCCGGCAATGTGCGCGCCCGCCTTGCTGCGGCGCTCGAAACGGGAATGCTGACAGCTCCCTACTCAGCGCCAGCCCTGCGCTCCGTTCTGGGATCCTCCGCCTCAATCGAAACCATCGGGTCGGGACTCACGGAACTTGCGCGTCTCGGAATCACAGGGCCGGCCGCGGGCGTCTGGCTGCGCACTGTGGAGACGGCGAGCGCCCGGACCCCGAAGCCGGACCTCGTCTGGTCGGGGCCGGAAGTTCCCGGCGTACCTGCGCGGAACACACGTCAGGTTTTTGAAGAACTACTGGGTTTCTGTGCCGAGTCGGTGTGGGTGAGCACGTATGCGTATTTTGATGGGCCGAAGGCCTTCGAAGTTCTGGCCCGCCGCATGGACACGCGGCCGGCAATCCGCGCGACATTGCTGCTCAATATCCAACGCCGCAAGGGCGATGACACGGCCGCAGACTCTTTGGTCCGCAAGTTCGCCGACCGATTCTGGAAAACGGACTGGCCTGGCAATGTTCGCCCCCGCGTGTATTACGATCCACGAGCGCTCGAGCGCGACGGACCGGAAGGCGTCCTGCATGCCAAAGCCGTTGTCACCGACGATGAAAACGTATTCGTGACCTCGGCCAACCTGACCGAAGCGGCCCTTGATCGAAACATGGAACTGGGCCTGCTCTATCGAGATCGCGCACTGGCCGCAAGCATCACGAGCCACCTTCGCGGCCTGATCGATCTCGGCGTCCTGAAACCCCTTCCTATGCAGTGAAACACGACGCGGTAACTCCGCATGGCACACGCAAGCGGACCCGTCCTCGAGTAGTTTGGCAACCCGCCGGTCGGTTTACTTAATGCCGCTCATCCATTTGAGAATGGGATCGGTCACGGACTTGTCCGCGGTGTTTGGCGAGAACACGAGGGACATGTGGCTGTGATCCTTCAACGCGAGAGTTTCCGGGCAGCGTCCGGTCTTGCACAGCGCGTCCTTGAGGCCCTGGTCAAAGTTGATGATCGTCGGGGGATCGAGTTCTCCCCAGGCGACCATGACCGCGATCTTGCCTTTGGCCAGCCCCTGCAGATTCGACCGGGCCACTTGCGTGGCCTGATCGGGTTGTTCGGCCGGTCCGCCACCGCGCCCGCCCCGCCCGGCGCCGCCGCCTCCCGGTCCTCCGCGGGCGCCGCCTCCAGGACCACCGCCCGGCGCGCCGCGCCCGCCGGCCCCGGCGGGACCTCC
>DASUFH010000348.1:0-10355 GCA_036274645.1 Terriglobia bacterium | reverse complement strand
GATCCCGAGCGCGCAGCCGAATCCGAGCGCGACCGCCCATAGACCCTGCAGCCCGAAGGGCTCGATATAGAGCGCAGTCAGGGTCAGGGTCAGCGCGAAAATGGACCGAACGATCACGATATCCAGAAGATAACTTTGCTCTTTCTGGATTTCGACCGGCAGATTTTCCAGCTTTGTGGGCGTTGGCTGCCCTTTGTCCTGGGAACGCATCGCGGGGCGATTATATGTCACGGCGTCGCCAATAGCGACTACGGAAAATGCCCTACGGCTGCTGTAATATGGGCATCAGTGCTATACGATCTCGTCGTTATCGGCGCCGGACCCGGAGGGATCGCCCTGGCCGCCGAAGCTTCTGCGTGCGGTTTTTCCGGCGGCCGCGCGGTCGTTCTGGAAAAGGCTGCCAGCCACAACTGGGCCATTCGCCAGTTCTATCCGGAGCAGAAGCTAACCGCAGCCAACTACAAGGGATTTGCCGCTCAATGTGAAGGACTCCTGTGCATCAGCGACATGACCAAGGCCGAGACGCTCGAGTATTTTGACCGGATCATCGAGACCTACGATCTGCGGATCGATTACGACACGGAGGTATTCCGGGCGACGCGTGTGGCGCACGCTTCGGGTGGCCGATTCGAGATCGAAACGTCGCGCGGCCGGTACGAGGCCCGTGTGCTCGCTGTAGCCATAGGCATACTCGGGAGGCCGAACAAGCCGGCCGACTACAGTCTGCCGGCGTCGCTGAGGGACCGATTGTTGTTCGATATCACCTCCGCGCGCCTCGAGGATGAGACCGTGCTGGTTGTGGGCGGAGGGGACACGGCCGCGGAATACGTCGAGCATCTGCAAAAGGAGAGGAATCGCGTCACCCTTTCTTATCGCCAGGCCGATTTCAAGCGCCTCAGCGACCGGAACCGCGAACGGCTCCTCGGAATGGAAGAGCGGGGTGAAGTGGAGATTCTCCGTAACTCCAACATCGCGTCCGTTGAGAACGACTCCGGCCGCCCGCTGGCGAAGTTTGTCGAATCCGGCCGAACGCCGCGCGTTTTCGACCGGATCGTTTATGCGCTGGGCGGATCCACGCCGATCAATTTTCTCCGCATGCTCGGGATCGCGTTTGATGAAGATGGCCCGGTCTTTGACGCAAGCGGGGAGACCAGCGTGCCGGGTCTGTTTGTTCTAGGCGATCTGGTCGTCGGAAAGCGCGGCGGCAGCATCATCACGGCCTTCAACTCCGCCGTGCGCGTCATGCGCCGGATCTGTGACGGGTATCTCCCCTGTGTCGGCGGCCGGCATGGCGGTCTGGGGCCAGGCGCGCAGCCGGTGGGGAAGACCGCCTGATCGGATACTAGTTCGGCGTATAGGGCTCCATCCGCATCAGCGCGCCGTCGTTTTCGGCCGTGAGCAGATAGATGAACCCGTCCGGTCCCTGCCGGACATCGCGAATGCGGTTCTGGAGTTCCCGCAGCATGCCTTCGCGATGCAGCTCCTCCCACCTCTCGTTGAAGTCGATGCGTTCGAGGTGTCCGGAACGGGGCACTTCCCCTGTACGCATGCCGCCAACGAAGACATTGTTCTTCCAGCCGGGGAACTTGTCTCCGGTATAAAACGTCAGTCCGGAGACAGCGATCGCGGGAGTCCAGAAAACCAGCGGCTGCTCCATGCCTTCCTGCCAGGGTTTCTCGGACACAAGCGGACCCGCATAGAATCGGCCGAAGCTGACCAGCGGCCAACCATAATTCTTTCCGGCCAGCAGGACGTTAATCTCGTCACCGCCGTTGGGGCCGTTCTCGCATTCCCAGATCGCTCCCGTTTCGGGATGGACGGTGAGTCCGAGGATGTTGCGGTGGCCCAGCGTGAAGATTTCGGGCCGGTAGCCGGCGCGGCCGACGAAGGGATTGTCGGCCGGTACGGTCCCATCGTCGCGCAGGCGCAGAACTTTTCCGGAGAGGCTATTCGGATCCTGCGCCTGATCGGCGGCGGGCGGGTCCCCGACGCCGATGGTCATGTAGACCATGCCGTCTTTACCAAAGGCAATTCTCGAAGCGTTTCCGCTGGCCAGAGCCGAGAAGACGTCTTCAACACCTGCCAGCGCGGAGCCGTCCCAGCGGCCGCGGGCCAGTGTGATCACTCCGGCATTGTTTACCGGCTTGTGATACGTGAAGTAGATCAGCCGATTCTCGTTGAAGCGCGGGTGAAGCGCGAGGTCCATCAGACCGCCGAGCCCTTGCGCTCGCACCGCAGGCGTTCCGGAGACCGGCGCGGGGTCGAGCGCGCCATTGCGAACGATGCGCAGGCGCCCGGGGCGTTCAGTGACGAGAATTGCCCCATCCGGGAGGAACGCCATGCTCCATGGCTGGTTGAATCCTTTCGTGATGAACAGCCGGACCTGGCGCTGAATCGCCGTGTCGACGACGATCGGGCCCGCCGGAAGCGGTGGCGAGGGCCAGGTGATGGGCGCGGGTGTGCCGCCTCTGGCGCCCGGCTGCTGCGCGCCGGCGCCGCCCCGGCCACCCGGTTGCTGCGCGCCGGCGCCGCCGATACCGGAAATCGTTAGAAGGAGAACGACCGATGCGATCGCAAAGCGCATTTTCATAGACAGACTCCTGATGTTGTGCGGAACGCTATTGCGAGTTGCGGTTCAGGTCAAGCGAAGATGAAGGGAAAGATGAAGGGAAAGATTCGAGGGCGGCAGCAGGCCGATTCCGTTCACTTCAAGCTATTCAACCGTCGCCAGCACGTCGCCCGCGTTGACGAGCGCGCCTTCCTTCACGGTCAGCGATGCGACCACACCGCCTTTGGGTGTGCGGATCTCGTTCTGCATTTTCATCGCTTCCATCACCACGACGCCCTGATCGGCGCGGACGGCGTCGCCAACCGAAACGAGCGTTCGAACGACCTTGCCAGGCATGGGAGCGCGCAACTCGACGGCGCCGTCGTGGCGTCCGGCGCTTTTGGGCGTGTTTCGCGGGCGGGGTGGCCCGGCGCCTTCCATTTCAACGGGAATGCGCCGCCCGTCGATCGACACGACCGCGCCGTTGGGGCCGGATGTGACCGTGATCTCGATGGAGCGATTGTTCCAGAGCATCCAGTAGACGCCAGGTTCCACTTCGACGAGTTCCAGAGTGTAGGAACGATCTTCAATCAGCGCTTCGATCTTCTCCATGCGCTCGCCGGAACGGGTGAGCCGGCCTTCGATTGGAACGCCCTCGACAGTGGCTCTGAAATGCATTGGTTCGAGATCTTACCTCAATGATGGCGGGCTATCGGGCTAGCTTTTGAGCGCGCGCAGCCGGCCAATGCGTTTCCACGCGCTTTCCGGCTGGCTCGCGCCGGCCGATCCGGCAGGGGCCGGTTTGCGCGCCGCTTCGGCAATCGCCGCGACGATCGCCGCAAGATCGCGTTCGTCCCGGGCCGGTTCAGCAGGTTCAGGCCGGCCGGCGAGCCAGCGGTCGATAAAGCCGGTATCGAAGTCGCCTTGCCGGAAATGCGGGTGTTCGAGAACCTCACGAAAGAAATCGAGATTGGTCCGGATCCCTTCGACGCGGTATTCGCCCAGCGCCCGCCGCATGCGGTCCAGCGCGTCGTGGCGCGTGGCGCCCCAGACCGCCAGTTTGGAGATCAGCGGGTCGTAGTCGACGGGCACGGTCCAGCCTTCATACACGCCGCTGTCGTCGCGAACCCATGGTCCGGAGGGCCGCCGCAGCTGGGTGATCCGGCCGGGCGACGGAAAGAAGTTGTTGTCCGGATCTTCGGCGTAGACGCGGCACTCGATGGCGGCGCCGCGCAGCGAGACATCGTCCTGCTTCAGGCTCAGGGGCTCTCCCGCAGCAATGCGGATCTGCTGCTGCACGATATCCACCCCGGTGACCATCTCCGTGATCGGATGTTCGACCTGCAGTCGCGTGTTCATCTCGAGGAAGTAGAACTGGCGGTTGCGATCGACCAGAAACTCCACCGTGCCGGCGTTGGTGTAGCTGGCGGCGCGCGCCACCTGGAGCGCGGCTTCGCTCATCCGGCGCCGGAGATCGGCGTCCACGATGGGCGAGGGACACTCTTCGATGACTTTCTGATGGCGGCGCTGGATGGTGCATTCGCGCTCGCCCAGCGTGATTGCCGCGCCGTGCCGGTCCGCGAGAACCTGAATCTCAATGTGGCGCGGCTGTTCGATGAATTTCTCAATGTAGATGGCGTCGTCACCGAACGCCGCGGCCGCTTCGGCGCGGGTGGCGCTGAGCGCGCTCTCCAGTTCTTTGGCGGCGGCGACCAGTCGCATGCCTTTGCCGCCGCCTCCGGCGGAAGCCTTGAGCATGATCGGGTAGCCGATCGAATCGGCCAGGGATTTCGCCGCGCGATCATCGGTGATCGGATCGGTACTGCCCGGAACGATGGGCGCGCCGGACCGGGCGACGGCCCGCCGGGACTCCACCTTCAGCCCCATCAGCCTCATCGACGCCGGCGATGGCCCGATGAACGTCACGCCGCCCGCCTCGCACGCTTCGGCCAGCGCCGCATTCTCGGCCAGGAATCCATATCCCGGATGGATCGCGTCAGCGCCGGCGCGCGCCGCCGCGTCCATGATCCGCTCAATGAGGAGATAGCTCTGAATCGCCGGCGCCGGACCGATCGGGAACGCTTCATCGGCCATGCGCGCGTGCAGCGCGCCGCGGTCCGCTTCGGAATACACCGCCGCCGTCGCGATCCGCATTTCCCGGCACGCCCGGATCACGCGAACCGCAATCTCACCCCGATTGGAAATCAGTATCTTCTTGAACATTATTCCAGAGAGGAAAGTTCCGGCCTGGTCTTGGGTTCGCCCTCATAGTCGTCCTGCATGGAGTGTTCTTTCAGGTCGTCGAAGTCGTGATACCCGACCAGCACCGATTGGATGATTCCCCGGCGATCGATAAAGAAGGTCGTCGGGATGATGGTTACCTGTGAATATGGAATGGGCAGGCTGCCCGCCGAGGCGACAGGATAGGGGATGTCGTGCTTCTCAAGGAACGGTTTCAGCGTCTCTTCGTCCTCGCTGCTGAGGCCCACCATCTTGAGGTCGTCCTCGGAAACCGATTCCCGAAGCTGGCGAAAGTGAGGCATCTCGCGGATGCAGGGAGCGCACCAGGTGGCCCAATAGTCGACGACGACGCGTTTCCCTCGGAAATCGCTGAGACGGAATATCTCCCCGTCCATTGTCGTGACGGTGAAGTCCGGAGCCTCGACGCCCACCCACTTCTGAGTTTCGCCTCCCATCGAATCGATGACGTTTTTGATGACGTTGTAATAGACAACGCCGAAGCCGACGCTGGCGAGGCAACCCAACACGGAAAGGACCAGTCCTCCGATTGCCATTCCCCTGCGCTGGTCCGGACGCCGGATGATGTGTGTCAGCGCGATCGCCAGACCCACCAATCCGACCAGACCGCCGATCAGCACAAAACTGAGAACTACGGCAAGGATGCCCAGAACCAGCGCTGCGATGGCGAGTCCCAGTCGTTCCGGCGGCGCTGGCGGCTGAGAAGGCGGTGGTGGTGGAACCCAGGGCTCGGGCGACGCTGGGCCATCCGGAAATTCGGAACTCATGGACGCATCCTACCAGTTTGAACGTGGCAATCGAACCACTGATTGGGTTGGGATCTGAAGCGATTGGTGGGAATCAGCAACGCCTTTGCCTGTTGCTGATTCCCACGATTGAAACGACGGAGAGGGGGGGATTTGAACCCCCGGTAGAGCTTTTGACCCTACGACGGTTTAGCAAACCGCTGCTTTCGACCACTCAGCCACCTCTCCACAGGGTTGGCCGCCCAGTCGCGGGCTTCCGATTATAAGAGAATTCCGGCGCGCCCGGGTGTGGAACTTACGGTTCGGCGTGAAAGTGGCGCCGGACGGCTTCGGCCTGGGGTCGTGTGACGACGGTCTTCAGGTCTTCCAGTGAAGCCTGCCGGACGCGCGTCAGTGATCCGAAGTGGGCGAGCAGCTTGCGGGTGGTTTTGGGGCCGATGCCGGCGATGCTCGACAGTTCCGATTGGGTCTGCCGTTTCGACCGGCGTTCGCGGTGAAACGTTATTGCGAACCGGTGGCTTTCGTCGCGAATCTGTTGAATGAGCTTCAGAACGGGCGACCGCCGATCGAGAATGACCGGTTCATTTTCGCTGCCCGCGACGTAGATGATTTCTTCCCGTTTGGCGATGCTGGCCAGAGGCTGATCGACGATATCGAGCGCGTTGAGCGCCTCGCCGGCCGCATGCAGTTGCCCCAGGCCGCCGTCGATCAGGATCAGATCCGGCATCTTCCAGCCCTCGGCCTGGACGCGTTTGTACCGCCGGCCGACAACCTCCCGCATGCTCTGGAAGTCGTCGGGCGTTCCGGTGAGTGATCTGACTATGAAACGTCGATACGCGGCTTTGTTCATGCGCCCGTCTTCCCAGACGACCATCGAGGCCACGACATCGCTTCCCTGGAGATTGGAGATGTCGAAGCACTCAATGCGGTGGGGCGCCTTTTCCAGATCGAGAGTTTCTTCCAGCGCCTCTGAAATCACGGCCGCCGTGGGCGCGGCGGCCCTGAAGCGTTGCGCAAACGCAAGGCGCGCGTTGCGATGAGCAAGGTCGATCATCTCTCGTTTGAATCCGCGCTGCGGCGTTCGGATCTCGACTTTGCGACCCCGCCGGGCGGAGAGCCATTGTTCAAGCAGCGGCCTGTCGTCGAAGTCGGCCGGGACGTGAATCTCCGTGGGGATGAACGGCCCGTCGACGTAACGCTGTTTGAGGAGCGATTCGAAAAACGCTCCGGGATCGAATTCTTCCTGGTCCTCCCAGAACATCTCCCGCTTGTCGACGACTCGTCCTCCCCGCATATGGAAGATCGAGACGGCCAGTTGCGCGTCTTCGCGGTGATACCCGTAAATGTCGATATCGTCGAACGCGTCCACCGCCATCTTCTGGCGTTCGGCAAGCTGGCGCACGGTCTGGATCGCGTCGCGATAATGGGCGGCCAGTTCGAAGCTCTGATTGGCGGCGGCTTCATGCATGCGCGCCGCGAGTCGATCGAGCACGTCCTCGTTTTTGCCTTCCAGCAACAGCTTCACGTCGTGGACCGCGTCCCGGTATTCGCCTGAAGATGTCAGCCCGTCGACGCACGGACCCAGGCACCGGTGGATGTCGTACTGGAGGCAGGGGCGCGGCCGCTTCCCGTCGATCGTGATGTTGCAGTTGCGAATCAGGAAATGCCGCTCGACCAGCTTGAGTGTCTTGCGGGCCAGGCCCGCGGGAAAGAAGGGGCCTGCATAGTAGGCGCCGTCTCTCTGAACGCGGCGGGTGATGAACGCGCGCGGGTACGGTTCATTGACGGTCAGCTTGATATAGGGATAGGTCTTGTCATCGCGTAGCAGCACATTGAAACGGGGCTTGTGCCGCTTGATCAGATTGTTTTCGAGCGCGAGCGCTTCGCCTTCGGTATCCGTGACGATGAAGTCCACATCGTCAATCAGGTCCATCATGCGGTCCCGCCGTTCGTCGAAATTCCGGCTTTCCTGAAAATAGGTTCGAACCCGGTTTCTCAGGGACTTGGCTTTGCCGACATAAATGATCTCGCCGGCGGCCTTGTACAGGTAGACGCCCGGGCCGGGAGGAATGCGTTCCAGTTTGGCTTCAATGGTGGGATTCATGAGGTGGAATGGCGATTGAACCGACAAAATTATAACAACTTGCAACAACTTGACCGCGTCATGACACCGCCTTAACCTGCCGACTCTGATGTCGATGACCGCCGGGAAACGGCGTCTTCGGCGATTGCGTTGTTGCGGACCGTCGAGATCGGCCTTGCGCTCCCACCCGTGGCAGGCCTTTGAAATCGCGGCAGCGCAGGCTTCATGAAGTCGCTTCTTCCGAAAAGAATTCGGATTTTTGCCACGGGCTGTCAGGGGTTACTCACTTGATGTGGGAATTTGGCCTTATCTACTTGCCGCTCTTGCTGATCCTGGTTGTCGGCGCGGGCATTCTCTATAACCGGCTGAACGACGAGCGCGCCAGGCTCCTCATCCGGCGAAAGTTCCAGCCCCACCTGGCTCTCAGGGTCATCGAACGGGCCATGACGCTGCCGCTGACGTTGCGGCTGGAGCCGGAAAGACGGGAGATGTCGGTCCTGTTTTCCGACATCCGGGCTTTTACGGGCCTCTCGGAGAAGATGCCGGCTGAAGAGGTGGTGAGTTTCCTCAATCGATATTTCAGCCGGATGACCTCGCTGATCTTCAAGAACAGCGGAACCCTGGACAAGTTCATGGGCAGCGGAGTGATGGCGTTCTGGGGACACCCCCTCGCGGTCCGAAACCACGCTTTGCGAGCGACGGTCTGCGCCCTGGAAATGGTCCAGGAGGTGGAGGACCTGCGTTCCGCGATGATGTTGCCCGGTTCGGCCAGGTTCGAGATTGGAATCGGCGTACACACCGGTCCCATGGTCGTTGGCGATGTCGGTTCGGAATCGCATAAGAACTACACGGTGATCGGCGATCATGTCAGCCTGGGGGCGCGTCTGGAATCGGTCAGCCGGCATTACGATGCGCCGATTGTCATTTCGGAACCGACCTATCAGGCGTGCAAGGAGTTCGTCTGCTGCCGCGAAATCGACACGATTTCGATCGACGGCGCGGGCGCGTTGACGATTTACGAACCGCTCGGATTGCTGCGGGCCAGCGAAGAGCGCCGGAGGCGCAGGGAACGGCGCGGAGCCGCTTCGATGGTCAAGCAGGTGGTGCGCGCGTACGTCTTTGCCCGGCACGGTGAGCGGCGGGTCATCAATCGACGCGCGGGCTCCGAGCGGCTTTTCGTGACCGGCGCCCAGGAGGAGTTTGCCGCAAAATACGCCGCCGCCCTCGCGTTGTACCGGGCGGGCGACCTGGACGGCGCTTCCATCGCGTTCGATCGTGTGTTGTTGCTGAATCCGGCGGACGGTCCGGCCCGCCTGTTGAAATCCCGCATCTCCCGGCGGTCCACGCACGGGGAGACCGCCACGTTTACGCCGACACGCGCGATGGAAGAAGATGAGGCGCTGTCGTGGCAGTTCATGTCGGTGGGAACGCAGACCCAACGCAAGAGCTGATCGTTAAGCCAGCCCGTACTGAAGCGTGAGCAATAACAATCGCTCTACCTGCCCGGCGCGGCCGGAGGCCGCCGGGGAATTCGCGAGACGTGGGGATTGTTCTCGACGAAGAGCCGCCAGGGCTTAAGGCGGTACTCGCCCGCGTAGTCGACGCCGATGCGTGGCGCGGCGAGGACGGGACCGCAAGCGGTATTCCGGTCCTCGACCCACAGCGAACCGCCGCTGAGGTCCGCGCCATTGAGTGTTTTGTCGATTCCCATCGCCATGCACAGCTTGCCCGGACCGCTCGCGATGTCGATGTCACGAGGAGGGTTCTTCCGCATTCGCCGCATCAACGCCACGTTTTCCAGCGGTTCAACAGCCCGGATCAATACGGCCGCCGGGTAGCCTTCCGTTTCGGTGACGGTGTTCAGGCAGAAGTAGAACCCGTAGATCATGTACACGTACGCAAACCCCGCCGGCCCAAACATGGTGGCGGTTCGAGGCGTCCGACCTTTGGAGGCGTGACAGGCAAGATCGTCGGGGCCGATGTACGCTTCGGTTTCAACGATCATTCCGCTGAGGCTGCGTCCACCAAGGCGCCGGACCAGAGTCTTGCCAAGAAGGTCCCGGGCAACATCGAGAGTCGGGCGGTCATAGAATTCGCGAGTCAGTTTCATGCAATGGCTGGATCAGGAAGGCAGGACAGGATAGGATCGGTCGAAAGCGCAGGCGCCGGGTGGCGCCTGCGGAAGGGTGCGGAACGTTCAGGCCGCTTCCGGCTTGCCGCGGACCTGTCTCTTGATCTTCCAGTGAGAGAATAGGTACTTGTGGCCACAGCGAGGGCACTGCCATGAACCCTTCACGGGATCCGCGCGCCGCTCGTGGAACATCTCGACGATGAGATGGCAATGCAGGCACATCGTCGGGTGGCTGTATACAAGCTCTTCTTTCGGGGGCAATGTCTTGGTCGCCATATTCTTCTTAATTTTATTTTCCTCCTCGCGAGCGTTGCGGGTTCCCGCCCCCCCCAGGCTCGACCAGGAGGAACTGAAAATTCGGGCTAGACAGATGTTTTAGGACGTCGACGGACAAAAGAAAGGCCGACCGGCAAAGCGCCTCAACCAGCGCTGTCTGAGTCAATCCCCTTAAACCCGCGCGACAGTATAGCGCACGAATTACGAAACTGTGCCAGACTTTTGCGCCATACCGGGTTATTCGGGAAAATGGCGAAGCCAGTTTCCAAACTGCCAGAGGTCCTTGAGAATCGTTCCCCATCCCGGACGCCA
>DASUFH010000347.1:0-4402 GCA_036274645.1 Terriglobia bacterium | reverse complement strand
CGCCCTTCTCTAGACGATCTGCTGTCCCGCCTCCGACTCGACCTACACGAAGCTTCTGTATCCGCTCTGCTCAACGCCAGCTTCTCGAAAAATATCGTGGCTTTCGCGAAAACCTGACCCGCAAATGTCCAAACTCCAGGGCGCTGAAAGCGCCTGACACGAGAACGGGCGATGGCCGGTTGCGCGCTGACACCCCACCGCCAATACAGGTCACTCACCGGCGCAAAACCGCAATGATCCCGGTTTTGTGATAGCTTGCCGGGTAATGCTCTTCGAGGCCGCGCGAGTTGTGGCCTGACCCGAGGAAGAAGCCAATGAAGTCTCTTTCTGGTTGCGCGCGCGTGACGTGGATCAGCTTGGCTGCTCTTGGTCTCTCCATCCAGTTCAGCGCCGGCGCCCGGCTGCAGGCCGGACGCGTCGACAGGAATGGAGTGATTGCCGGCCGTCTCGTGTTTCCGGATGGAACCGCCGCTGCGGACATCCGGGTAAGCGCGCTGACCACACCGATACCTGCAGCGGGATCGTCCCCGGCCGCGCAGTCCAGAAATCGGGGCAGGAATAGCGGCCAGTTGTTGATGAGTGTGGCGCGAACAGACCGCGACGGGCGCTATCGGCTTGTGGACATTCCGCCCGGGCGCTATTTCATCGTGGCCGGCTCGCTGGATGCGCCGGCGTATTTTCCCGGCGTTCTTACGGAGGCTGCCGCCACGCTGATCACCCTGTCCGCCGGCCAGACCCTTAACGCCACGGATTTTCGTCTGGCCGGGCCGGACCGCAGGATCAGTGGCCGCGTTTACCGGGATGGTCATGACAGGGGGACCGACGTGGTTCTGGAGAATACATCCAGGACCTATTCCGCGCCGATCGACCGGAACAATATGTTCGTGTTTCCGGGTGTGCCGCCGGGAAGGTACAACGTCCGCGTCACTCCCAATATCGGTCCGCTCGGACTCCGGATCGTCGTGGCCGACCGGGACATCCCGCGCCTCGAAGTGCCGGTGCCGCGCTCGGCAGTCACCGGAGGGCTTCTGACCGTTCGGGTGAGCGCGAACTCCGGCGCGGCGCAGCCGAAGATTCAGGTGCGGCTGACCCAGGCCGGCTCACCTTCTCCGGCCGCTCCGTTGAAGAAAACCGTGACGGTTTCGAGTGGAACCACCATGATCGAAGTTCCTCCGGGCGAATACCTGGTAGAGGCGGCGCTAATCGAGCCACTGGCAAACGGACATGTCATCCGATCGATCGATGAGGATCGGAAACGGGGATTGCGGCAGCCGCTACGCATTACCACAACAACGCTGATCCGGATCATGGTGGGTCCGCCACTGGCCCGGGAATGAGAACCAGCCGTTTTGGAAGACCAATCGGAGGGCTTCGCAACGCAGCGACCGGGCGGAACCCGAACGTCGTCGCTCCCCTCAACGCCAGATCCGGCTGACGCGCACCTTGTTGCTGAACTGGCCATCAAGGAAAGCCAGACTGCGCTCGAGAAACTGAATGTGGGCCAGAATATCCTTTTCGACCGCCGAAACGGCGACGGCCAGGCGCTCGCGCTCTTCGGCGATAAATCGACGGATTTCACGGCGACGCTCGCGCAGATGTTTCAACTCTTCGACCTGTTCGTCGGGCATGGGCGTGGTTTCGGGCTGGACCAGTTCCGCGAACTGCGCCAGCAGCCCGGACACCGGCCGCTGATCCAGGATGGACCTGCCGATGGCCCGGGCAAAATCACGAACATTGCGCGGTTGCACCAGCGCGACCGGCAAACCAAAGGTCACCAGGATTCCCGCAATGGGCAGTTCGAGATTCCCATTGGCCTGTAGCACGACAACCTGGGGCTGAATTCGAGCGATGTTTTCCGCCATCTGGGTCATGGATTCGTCGCAGGTATTCAGTCGCCAGACCTCTCCAGAGGGACGCACGGACGCTTCGATCATGTCGTGGCTCGCGTCCAGTCCCACAAATCTGACAGCCGCCATCATTCAGTCTCCTTCGCGGGCAAATTTCGGGCTTCAACCCATTGCACGAACGCTGCCACGATCATGGCGACTTAACTCGTGGAATTTTCAATCCATGGAAATCGCCACAGCCGATCTCCATCCGTTGAACCAGAAAAATTTCCATGAAAGAGGAAATCGATGGACGAAAAGTTACCGGTGAAGAGCGGCCTGAAAACTATCGGAACGAGCGGAGCCCTTCGGTCAACTCGATGGTCACTCCCCAGGGATCCGTGAACGTCGCGGTGGCAAAGCCGGCGGGATTCTTCGAATATCCAGCGTCGAACTTCACGCCTTCAGAAGCCAGCCGGGCGGAAAACGCTTCGAGCCCCGTGATCTCGAGGCCGATGTGATCGAGCATACGGCCGCGGGTCGGAACGGATCCGCTGTCCCCTCGCGGAACTGAAATGTTCAGATTCACGCCCGGCAGGTCGACCGCATCGTATTGGCCGCGTTTGCCCGGGATCCCTCCAAACATGCGCGTGTACCAGGCTTTCACTTTTGGAATCTCCGATTCCGCGACATACATATGCATATGGTGAAAGGCGATCGGCGTCGGCAGCGGGCGATTGTGCCTCTGGGCCGTCGCGTCGTTGAAACCGGGATCCTGTGTGAACGTGAGATTCTGGGCCGCATCTTCGAACAGTTCGATGCGTTCCCCCTCCGGCGTCCTGATGGATGCCACGCCGGGATATCCCTCTACCGGTTCAACACGAAATCCGGCCGCTTCGACCGCGGCCAGCTTCGGCACTCTGAACGCGACATGGTTGATGATCGATCCTTCCGTGCCGCCGGAGGATTCACCCGCGTCCAGGAAGACGTAGACGCCCGGAAAAACGACGACTTCGCTTCCGCCGATTCGGGCCGATCGTCCGCCCAGGGTCACCCAGAAGCGTTTGTTTGCTTCCACATCTTTCACGCGATAGTGCAAATGTCCCATCGCCACGCCGGCGGCATTCGCCGGGGACAACTGGCCATGCGCTGAAGTCTGCGGCCACAGGAGCAGGACGGCCGCGGCCAAACACAGACGAAGCGGTTTCATGCCGGGGATTATATACTTCAGCGTTTTGAGGGAGGGGCCATGAAACGTCGATTGCTTCTGATGAGCGCCGCTGTGGCGATGGTGTGCGCCGCGGCGTGGGGTGTGGCGTGGGGAGTGGTGTGGGGCGCGCAGGGTCCGAGTCTGACCATCACCAACGCGAGGATTCTCGACGGAACCGGACGGGTAATTGAGCGCGGCGCAATTGTCGTCCGCGATGGGAAGATTGCGTCGGTTTCCGCCGGATCACCGGCCGCGACCGGCCGCACGATCGATGCCAACGGCAAGACGGTGATGCCGGGTTTGATCGACGCCCACCGTCACCTGGTTACGGGTAACGCCGATGAGTGGTTGCGGCAGCGCGCCGCCGGGCAGTTCCAGGAGTTTCTGGAGGCGGGCTTTACGACAGTGCTGGCGGCCATCGATCCGGCGCAGGCGATCGAAGCGCGCAAACGAATCGATGCGGGCCAGATGAAAGGGCCGCGTCTCTATGTTGGCGTGTTCATACCGGTTGCGGGCGCAACGGGCCCGCCGCCGAACGGCGATCCGGCGCGCACCGACCCGGCTCGCGGGCCGCTGCCGACGACGCCCGCGCCGGCCATCCCGCGCGAAGCGACGATCCGGGCGGTCGAGAACGCCGTGCAGGCGGGCTACGACTATCTGAAGGTCGTGCTGAACACGACGCAGAATGGTCCCGAACTCGACACGTTGAAACTGATCGTCGCCGAAGGCAAGAAGCACAACAAACCCACCATCGTCCACGCCGTCAGCGTGCGCGATACCCTGGCGGCAATCGAGGCGAAACCCGATCTGCTGGTGCACACACCGCATATCGGCAATCTTGGCGACGATCCCGCCGCCGTCAAGAAGATCGTCGATGCCAGGATCCCCATGACCTCGACCCTCGCCGTGTTCGTGCCGCACTTCGACGATAAGGGCGTCGCATTGTTCCGGGACGCGCAGCCGTTCCCATGGCATACGCTTTCGAGCGCGGGGCAGGGGCCCGTGAATGCCCGCCTCCTGTGGGAGGCCGGTCTCGTAAGCTACGGGTTCGGCACCGACACCCAGTGGCCGCCGAAACAGACGCTCGCCGATGAACTCCGCGCTCTCCGGCTCGTCTTTTCACCCCAGGACATCGTCAGGATCATCACGAAAAACGCCGCCAACGCGACCATGCATGGCGCCGAAATCGGTACGCTGGAGCCGGGAAAACTGGCGGATATCGTGATCATTGACGGCGATCCGATGCGGGACAGCGACGCATTGCTGAACGTCGTCACCACGATCAAGGGCGGTGAGGTTGTGTTTGAAAAAAAGTAACGGCGCCTGAGAACCGGCGCCTGTGAACAGCCTCCGAAATTCGCGAAGG
>DASUFH010000346.1:0-36678 GCA_036274645.1 Terriglobia bacterium | reverse complement strand
CTCCCTGGACGCCGCCAGCAATGATGTCGCCTTTGGCGTTGCCAGAGATGGTGTCGACTCCGCCGTACTCCGGATGCGCTCCGTCCGTCGTCCGGATGGTCTGGACGGCCGATCCGCCCATCGGCGCGTCGAGCACGGCTTTCAGATCTCCGCCGGTTGCGCCCGCCCTGGCGACGAGGAAGATATCCGCGTTGTCGCCCAGCAGGAGGTCCGCCAGGTCCGCGGAGCCCGCGCTCGCGCTCGCGTCATCGCCGTAGATGGTGTCTCCGCCCGAGCCGCCGATGGCGACATCGAGTCCCTTGTTGCCGGACATCGCGTCGTGACCGCCGAGTCCATCCTCAAAAGACCGGATAAGATCCACGGTGTTCCGATCTGTGTCCAACAGATAGGTAAAGTCAAGCAGGCCGTTGTCGCCGAGCATGACGTCGTCGCCGTCGAGGGCGACGGAGAGGGGAGTCGTTGTCTCCTGATCCCCGTACATCATGTCGACGCCACCGCCGTTGACGCCACCGATCATGATATCGGCCTTGGCGTTGCCCGACATCGTATCCCCGCCACCGACCGCTTCGACTTCCGCTGCGGTATCAAAGTCCGGGTCGCCCAGGTCAATCGAATCCGTAGTCGTGATCCGATCCACCGTTGTGCCATACGCCATGGCCGCCACGCGAACCAGCAGGCGTCCGTAGGCCATGATGTCAATATCGTCGTTGGCGCCATCGGGTACAAAGGCCGGATCGTTGATGAGGAAGATGTCCCCATTGTCGCCCAGCATGATGTCTTCCCCGTCGGCTGCGCCGCTGGACGCCGTGGCGTCATCGCCGTACATCAAATCGCCCGCCGTGCCGCCGATCAGAACGTCGTCTCCGGCTTTTCCATAGATCCAGTCGATGCCGCCCAGACCATCCCGATAAGAGCGGATCAGGTCCAGGGTATCGAGGTTGGTGTCGCCATCGAACGCAAAGTTCAATTCACCGTTATCGCCCAGGATGACGTCGTTCCCGGCGTTGCCGAGCAGGACATCGATGCTGCCGTTGACGCCACCGAAAATCACGTCGTTGCCGAGTTCGCCTTCGGCGTATTCGTGGCCACCGGTGATGTTCGCCTGATCGGTGGTGCGCACGATTTCAAGGCGTCCCCAGTTCCCGGGGATCGTTCCGTCGGCGAACAGCATCTCGCCGTTGTCGCCAACAATGATGTCGTTGTCGCGAGCGTCCATATCCGTCGCGCCACGCGACGCGCCGACGTCATCCACACTCGGATCACCGTCCATCACGACAACTTTGCCGTGCCCGCCGAACAGGAAGTCGCTGCCGCGCCCGCCAAAGATATAGTCGTTTCCGTTGTCGCCGTAGATCACGTCGTTGAAGGGATGGCCGTCCACGTTGGCGTCGATGTCTTCAGGGCCAATGACCGTTTCGATCGAGCGGAACCGCCGGTGATCGAACGTGATCTTGCCGCCGTCGCCGATCAGGACGTCATCGCTCAGTTCCGTCGGTGATCCGGCCGAAGGTAGACGGGGATCGACATCGCCGCCCATCAGGTCGTTGCCGCCGCCGCCGAGCATGATGTCCTCGCCGGCGTCACCGGACATGATGTCGTTGCCGTCACCGGTGACCACATCCGTAATGATCAGGTCGAGCGTGCGGGGATCATCGTCGTACCACTGCCCGGCCAGCAGACCGAGATTTCCGTTTCCAATGACCCGCAGCCCGCTGCCGTCGCCCGGATCGAGTTTCGCCACCAGACCATCGTCGCCAAACATGATGTCGTTGCTGCTGCCGCCGACGACCAGATCATTGCCGATACCACCAAACAGGACGTCCGGTTCCGTCTGCCCGAACACCTGATCGTTGCCCGCGTCACCGAACATCACATCCGCGCCGGTATCCCCCTTCATCACGTCATCATCGGCGTTGCCGCGCATGAAGTCGTTTCCGGCGCCGCCCGACATGACGTCATCGCCGTCATCGCCGTACAGCGTATCCGCCTGATCGCCGCCAAAGATGTAATCCTTGCCCGAGCCACCATGGATATCGTCGAAACCCTTGCCGCCGTATATGAAGTCATCGTCGGCTCCGCCCTCGACGTGATCATCGCCGGTTCCAGAGAGGATGATGTCGTCTCCACCATCGCCGAAAATCTGGTCATTACCGCCAAACCCGAGTTCCGTCGACCGGACCTTATCGAGGACAAAGTCCAGGAGAGCGTCTATTTCAGCGCTGATAATGTCGGGATCCTTGTACGAAGTGATCGGCGTCGGCATAAACTCCGCCGGCCGGAACGCCATAAGATTGATGTGGTTGCCCGACATCGTGTAGTCAAACCGCCCGCCGTCGCCCAGGATCAGGTCCAGGCCAGCGCCGCCACGCAGGACGTCGCTGCCGCCGCCGCCGATCACGATATCGTCGCCGTCACCGCCATCGATGTCGTCCGCGCCGTCGGAGTCGAGGATGCGGCTGGTGATGAACGTCCCGGCCACGCGGCCCGAGTCGCCAAACAGGATGTCATAGCCGCCATTGCCCTTGATCTTGTCGTTGCCTTCGCCGCCGTAGATCTTGTCGTTCAGGTGGCTGCCATACAGCGTGTCGTTGCCCAGGCCACCGATGATGATGAAACCCTCTTCGTCCGTCGATGCGGTGGTTCCGGTGAACTCCACCAGATCGTCTCCTACGCCCATGTCGAACTCGCCCCTGATCGTGGAACCGTCAAAGTTGGACAGGTGGATCTTGTCGTCCCCTTCTCCACCGATTCCCACGATATAGGTGACGTTCTTGTAAACCTGCGGATCGTTGACGCCGAGTTTGGGCGACCATACCTTCACATCGTTGCCATCGCGTTCGAGGAAAAACTCCTCGTTGCCATCGGAGGTATCGCCGTTCAGACGGTCTTCCGCGGTCGGTCCCATGTGCAGGAATAACGTGCCGTCGTTGACCTCGCCGAGCAGCGGAGCCCGATCGAAATCCGGGTTGAACTCGAACAGGGTGACTTCCGGCGTGATCGGGAAATCCAGGTCGATGCCGAGAACAGAGATTTCCAGGAAAGCCGACAGGGAGAACGTCATTGCTCCACTGACGTCGAACGGAGCCAGGATGTTGCCGCCTTCCGCCAGGATATTGCCGATGATCTCACTGAAATGAACGTTCGTATCGGGAATGGAATCGTGCCAATCAAAGTTGATGATCGAGTCGATTCCGCCCTCAACTCCGGCCCTGGCGATACCCAGGTTGATTTCAGCCGCTCCGGTCAATCCGAACTCGAACGTGATTTCGGGTTCGTCGGCGCCGCTGTCGCCTTCGTCGTCGAGGAAGAATCCGTCGAAGATCAGCGCGGGATTTCTGAATCCACCTTCCGCGTAGCGCCTGAATCCCGACGTGTCGAAACCCACGGCGTGGAAGTCCAACCCGAAGGCAAAGCTGATCTCAATGGAAACCGCGAGCGGTCCCCAGACCGGGAACACCTGCCGATAGTCGAATCCGACGGATAACGGGGGCAGCGCGTATTTAACAAGGTCTGCGTCAAGGTTGACGAGCAACCCGATCGCCTCGGTCGGATCCGCAAAGATCGGCATCTCCAACCCATCGACCAGCGTGCCGTCATGAGCCGCCTGCAGGAAATCGCTCTGAGCGATTCCTGCGGCGAATCCGGCATCGTCAACCATCAGGCCCGGCGTGGACGTATTCGGGTCACCGGTCCAGTCCAGATCGGTCGGATCCCAACCGAGTGGCTTCGTGGGATCCGCGGGATTGAAGTAATCCACCCCCGGAGCGATGTCGTACAGAGTGAAGTTGCCCAGCGCGATCGGATCCAAAGTAGCCGCGTCCACGATATCTCCGACCGTGGTGATGACGTCGAGAATGTCGGCGATCGCCTCGATGAATCCCGTATCCGGAACGCTATCGCCGAAGATCGCCGCGAGATCGAGCAGCGTGAAGGGCTCGCCGGCAATATCGGACAGGATTGGAATCGGCGCGCTCAACAGGTCGATCACGGGCATGAACGGCTCAGCAAATTCCGCCACCTTTTCGAAGGGCTCACCCAACAGTTGCTTGAGTCCGCTCAGCGGATCAAGGGTCATGTTGTTCAGGGCAATCTTCTGAATGCCCGACGTGACGGCGTCGCCATTAAGCGACGCGACGCTGGTCGCCGGCAACAGCCAATCGAATACGAAATCTGCGGCCAGTCCCGGCAGACCGATCGTTTGTGGCGTCAGCTTGGTCTGAATCTGGTAGGTCGCAGACTGCGGGCTGCCCAATAGATGTTCGCCGGTAATCGTGGCCACCGGATTCAGGCTGCCGATATCCGCAAACCCGAGCAACGGGTCCGCTCCTCCGCCGTTCTGGACATCGACATCAAACGACACCTTTGCGCCGCTGTTGCTATCCGGGTCTTTCACGTTCAGAACCAGGAAGCCGATCGTGCCCGTGGTGGACATGTTGTTCGGCGTGCGGATCGTCAGTTCGAGATCGACTTCATTTCCGCCGGACAGATCCATATAGGCGCCTTCGCCGTAGTTCACGCCGAACCGTATGTCAATGCTCCAATCGAACTGGACAGTCACCTGCGTGTTGACGTCAAAGGTCAAATGATCGGGCCCGATGTCGAAGTCGTCGATCGTGATCGTATCCGAATGATGAACGGTGAAATTCCACTGGCGGTAGCGCGTGTCGGCCGGACCGCCCAGGCTTTTGGGATTGGTAATCGCGCCCATCAAATAGCCCGTCAGGGGACCACCAACAAACAATCCGGTGAGCAGATCCGTAACCTTCGTGTCCGGGTTCGGGTTAACGGAGTTCTCAATCCCGTTTTTCAGGGTCCGCACGAGCGTGGACCGGAAGTCTTCGATGAACAGGACGTCGCCCATCTGGTCACCGACGAACGGCAACTGGATGCCCAGAATCTCGGTGGCGATGTTGTCGCTCAGCAACTCGAGATAGAGGTCCAGCGTATCGATGGCGAGGAGGATGTTTTCAAATGGGTCGTAGACCACCGCGCCGCTGGTGATATCGGCGGCAATGGCGGAGAAATCGGGTTGCGTAACGGTGTTCGAAGCAACTGTCCCCACCGCCGAAAACTCGCCGATGAAGTTGGCTGGTCCCTCACCGTTATAGAACATCGGAAGCACAATGTCGATGACGTCGGACTCGACGACGGGCGCAAGGAAATCGGAATAGACAATGTCTTTGAGGAGCTTCCGTCCAGTCATTCCCAGGTCCAGCCCGGGCAGCTTGAACTTGAAATCAATCAGGACATCACCGTCCTGAATGAACACAGCCAGCGGACCGAGCGAGGAGCGGAACACCAGTCCGAGTCCCGCCTCACCGCCGGCATACTCCTGCCCTTCTCCCTGGACGTGCAGCCCGCCGGCAATGCTTGTGGTGTCCAGCAGGAAAACATGGTCATCCGTTGGTGTGTCCAGATCGATCGCCACGCGCAGGATGACATCCAGAAACCCAAACACTTCGAGCACTCCGGCGCTCGTGAGATTGGGTGAGCCGACGCCCGTAAAGATGTCCAACCCGAGCTTGGTACTCAGTTCGTCATGAAGGTTGAGGGTCAGCAGCAGCTCGTCGTTGGCCGTGTCATAGTCGAGGAAGACAAAATCCGACGAGTCTACTGCTTCCGGATCGATACCGACCGGCAGTCCGAATGCGCCCCGAAGAGCGCGGGCCATATCCTGCAAACGCAGGGCCGGCAGGCCGTAGCCATCCGGACCGATGGCAAACTCCGCGGCATCGAGCACAGCTTCGGCGTTATCGACACCGAGTTTGAAACCACCAAGCAGATCCAGCAACTGGCCGACGCTGCGATTGATCGCGGGCAGTGTCGTGTACAGTTCGGTGAAATTCGCGTTGACGAGCACCAGGACGTTCTGCAGGTCGTTCAGCGTTGTTTCGAAGTGCTGATAACTGAGAGCATCGAAGGGCTCCAGATCCCCGAGCAGCCCAAGGTTCAGCGCGCTTGTCGACGGAAGGGTTGCCGGAAAGGGCTGCCCCAGATCGGTGAGAGTGAACGGAATATCGTAATGTTGACCGTCCAGAGCGTCGAAGTCCGCGTCGAATCCGAGATCCAACGCGTCGTCGAATCCAGGCTGAACCGTTACGCCAAGCGTGAAGTCGCCGAAGTCGTCCGTCGGCGCCAGAGCGCCGTCGACATCGGCGCTCAGGAACTTGCCCTTGGCCTGAAATGATTCATTGTCCGCAAAGTCGCCCTTGACGTTGGCGAGCAGGAGAACACCGGGCCCCTTGATCCCCACCACGACGGCGCTGTCACCGGCGGTGGACGTGATAAGAACGTCGCCGGCTTCAAATTCCTCGCCGAAGAAACTGAACAGGTTGTCGTAGTGCAGTTCCACAGGAAGGGTGACCACGGGCGCGTCGAGCACTCCGGTCTTTGCAAGAAGTTCCGCCAGCGTAATCTCGCCGTTGGAATTAGGATCGGTGAGCTGCGCCGTGACGTTGGCGATAAACTCACCGTCGACCGTCACATCGACCCCGACAATACCGTACAGGCCCTGGCCGAGAACGCCACCATCAGGAGTCTTTACCGAAACACCGTCGATACGGATCTGCGCGTCGCGAACAAAGAAGCGGTCGTCCAGACTGGTGATTCCAATACCGCCTCCTTCAATCAGATTGGGATCGCCATCACCCAGGCGGTTCTGCATCTCATTATCCTCGTCGCCCGCGACGAGGAAGCCCAGGTGAAGCAGCGCTTTGGAGCCATTGATCGCATTGACACGAAACTCACCGGCCCCACCGGTGTGGTCCTGGAGCCGGAGCCCGGTATGGTCGGCGTTGAAATCCGCGGAGAAGCTGGGGGAAATACCGTTCAGGAACAACAGTAGATCGTCCAGATCCGGATTTGCGACGAGGCCATCCAGCGATACCGTGTGCGCCATGCCATCGCGTGTGATCACGACAAAATCGCCCTTGGCGGCGTCCGTTCCCGGAATGAGACCGATCTGCACGAACGTCACCAGATTGACCGTAGTGACCCGGAAGTTAATGGAGGGATTCACCCCTTTGAGAACCAGCCGCAAACCGCTGGCGTCAGCGACGATCTTGTCGGCAATTCCGGCTTCAACGATGGCATTGTTTACATCAGCAACGAAATCGGCCATGGACTGATTGAGCGTTGACGACGCCTTGACCGTCACCGCCGTGGAGGTCATCCCACCGTCAAAGCTGATTTCGAAAGTCGCGTCAGCGATCAACTGCTGAATGGCCGGAGGCAGGTCGGCCAGTTTATCCGCGGAAGTCGGAGGATCGATCACAGCGATGTCCACAGCGCCCGTAACGGCGTTGACGTCGGAAATATCGACGCCATTCCCGGCGTTAAGCTCATCCAGAGGGGTATCGCCAAACACGAGGAAGCCGGGAGGCATCAGGTTCACACCAAACGTCATATCCAGACCGGATCGCCCTCGAATTTCAACGCGGCGGTTTTCCGGAAGGGCCGATTCGTCAACCGCCAGTTTGTCGAAGGGATCCAGGGGGACGTCATACTCAAAGCCCACGATGTTCACGTCATTCACATCGTCGTAGGGCAGCTGAGGACTCGTCGCGGAGCGGCCGCTCGCATTCAGACTGATCTGGTAGGTGAGCTCATCCGTTGTCTTGTTGTAGGTCGCGTTGATACCGCCGTCGCCGTCCTCGTCAACGTCTAATAGCGCCGCCAGGCGCGTCTCCAGCGTCTGGGCCGTATAGAAGGTCGGGATCAGGAACGACGTGCCGTTTTCCGACTTCCACATCAACAGCCGGTCGTTGTCATTCGCCTTTGGAGAAGGGTCAACGCCGTCGCCGCCGGTATCGTAAAGGAGCAGGTCAATCAATCCAGAAAAACTCTGCCGGTCGTTGTCCGTAAAGTTCATCAGATCGGAAAGCGTGGCGTCCGCGAACGGTATGTCAAAACTTGAAAAATCCGGCCTCTGCGAGAACTGTTGCAGCACGGTACCCAACGCGCCGAGAAACCCAATCATGCTCTCGGGTGTCACGAGACTGAAATTCAGCGACTCGGCGAAATTCACCAGTTTGATCTGGTTGTCGAGCGTATTGCTCATTGGAACCATGTTCTGAACCGTATTCTGGTTGTCGACCGTAGGGTCGAGCGTGAACATGAGATTGAACCGGTTGACGGAGGTGTCGAATTCCGCGGCGGGGGAATCGAATGGATCGAATCGGCCGACGATGTTGACCTTCTCGGGCTGAAAATCCATATGGGTAATGTCATCTTCAATTCCCGGCAGGACTGAAACGGGGAAGGTCAACTCCACATTCGAATCGGCGCCTTCACTTGACGCAAAGAGTTCCGAGGCTGGTGTCAACACCAGCTCGCTCCAGGTAATGCCGGCGTCAAACGTGAGGGTATGACTGATTTCGAGCGACTGTGAGGCGGTGAGCGCCAGATTGCCACCATTGGCGGAGGCAGTCACCTGACCGCCAAATCCCGCCGCGGCTAACGCGTCGCCAACATCAAGGACCAGATCGTCGATGTCCTCGTTAATCGTGATGATACTGAGCGCGAGAACATCCGTGTCGACAGCAGTAAGCTGGATCTTTCCGCCACTGACGGAAACATTGATCCGGTTCTCTCCAATCGCGCTATCGATCGCGGAGTCGATGTCCGAGGCCAGTTCGACAAGAGTGGCCCGGTCGTTGTCCGGCACATTAATCTGATACGTCTCGGTGGATGGCCCCCCGTCATCGACGGTCAGCTCAATCTTGAAATGCGCCGGACTTGAGAGATCCGCGGTCGCGTTGTTGCTCGCAAGCAACCCCAGCGTCGCAGTGGCGTCTGAACTAAACCCGATCTCCGTGATGGCGTTGTTGGAAGCCTGGACACGGATCGCGCTGACATTTCCGGCGAACGGTCCGAACTGGACGTGGCCATCGACTGCCGTCACGATGACGTAGGGATAGACGGTCGTTCCCGACATCGCGCCGTCGATGTCCGCGGCAAGCTGGGACACGTTGACATCCCCGGCGGTGTCTGCGGGCGTCACGGCGAAGTTATCCGTCACCTCGGAGCCATCGTTCAGATAGGCCGTCACGGTGAAATCGGCATTGCCTGAAATATCAAATACAGAGGGCTCATTCGGCGCAACGACGGCGGATGAAACAGCCTCCTGGTCATTGTTGAAACCGAGGTCCGTGTGAGAAGAATCCGCGAAGTGTACGACCACGAGTTTCGGAATGCCGCCACCAAGCGACAGCAGGAAGGTCTGATCGCCGCTGTACTCATAAATCGTGTCACCATCGCCGGCGGGTGTCGCTACGATGCTCGTGTCGCCAATGAATTCGTCGGCGAAACCCAGAGGTGATGCGCTGACCGGAACCAGCTCCAGTCTGACGGTGTCGCCACCTTCGAGACTGGCCGTGACAATATCGCTCAACCCTGCGGTGGAGAGCGCGCTGGTGATGTCCGTGATCACATCGGCAAAAGACGAGTTGTCGTCGGCGATTACGTTTACGGGAGTGGAGATTCCGACGTTTCCGACGCGGAGGAAAAATCCGACGTCATGCGCGAGGTCCACCGAAGGGATGGGATCGTCCGCGATGACGACACCGCCGGTCTCTTCCACCCCGAGCTGGTCATGCGAGAAACCAAGCGCCGCCGGATCATCCGGATCAACAAGCGCGGTGTCGACGTCGGCCTGCACATCCAAAGACGCATTAAGGACTTCCGCGCCAAGAAAGCCGATATTGAAGTTGAAATCGAGGCCTGCCGAATGGGATTCGACGCTGACGGCCAGATCATCCGCCTTGCGAACAAAGAAATCCAGATAGCTGATCGAGCCAGGATCTTTGCCACCGGTAAGAACACCAAAATCAAACGCCCATGTCAGCGTCGACGTTACCGGAACCATAACCAGTCCGGGGTTCTCATTCGTTCCGGTAAACGCCAGCAGGTGGAGCGCATCCGCTTCGAGACCAAGATCAATCGGCATATTCCGCGTGATCGATAACTCGAAGCCCAACCGGAAGGTGATTTCCGCGTCAGGATTCTCCGTAGTATCGGCAACGTTCGCCGAATCGATGTGGAAATTGATCTCGGAAATATCCGAGCCACTAAAATCGTTCAGCGTGACATCCAAACCGAAGAAGGGGAACGTGCCGTTTAAGAAATACTCGAACAGCGCGGTCGAGTCGCCGGCTTCAACTTCGTTAAGGTATTCGTGGATCGGATCAAACAGGAATCCCCGGAGAAACTCCCCCGTATCCACCGTTCCATCGCTGTTGCCGTGCATTGTGTCCAGATCGTCCAGGACCGTCTCATCGCCATCAAGAAGGATGTTGTCCCAGTGGCCATCCCCATTGGCGTCCACCGTCGCGCTCAGAAGATCCTTGATTGTGGGCGCCTCATACACCAGGTGGTTGTTGGAGTCCTTCTCAGCCTGTAACAGGATTGGAACGCGGTCGCCAACATATCCGTCGGTATTGATAAACGTCGTAACCTGATACGCAACCTGGTCGAGCCCGTCGGCAATGGCCACTGCGGCTTCAGGCGTGAAGTCTCCGCTTAAGAGGATGCGTGGCTCCATCAACTCCACATCAAAGGCCCGCCGCCCGGCGGCCAGCGCCCGGTCGATTCTCGCTTTCCTGATGCGATCGCGTTGGGGGTTATCACGGAAAATGGACGGGAGCAAATTGGCGAGTTTCAAGATTCCACCTCTATCTCAACATCGGACATTTCAATTCCGGGCCGTCAACTGGCGCACGGCCGAGCACTTTCTTTGTAGGAATATTCAAAGGCGGGTACAGGCTGCCGCCAGCTATTTCAGCCGAAACCTGCGGCCTTGGCATTCCAACGTCGTGTCTTTGCTAACCACTACTGCCAGAAGGTATGAGGGTCCTTTTTTACACCGGAGGGAGTTCGGTCGCAACCAAATTATCGCGAATTTTCTATTAAAATTAACGACTTAGCCAAAAGGCGCCCGTTAGATAGACCAGAGGTTCTATGCGGGCGCCCTTGGACCTTAGTTCTCGAGGCTCGAGCCCTTCGTGACTTCGGTAGGACGGGGCGCTTCAATGTTGAGAGCGCCGAAACGATCTTCGTGTTGTTTGACGAGGTTGGTCAGAAGCATGGACAGACGCTTGGCGGCATGAGGGCTCAGGATGATCCGATCGGTCAACTGGATCGTGACTTCCTTCTGTCCGGCGTGCCATGCCTGATTGACTCCGAACATCAGAACAACCTCTTCGCGAGTGCTCATGGCGTTGCACACATTCGCGTAGGAACTCTTCATGTTGGAGTCATCCCACTTGACCTGCATTCCCTGCGGCGGCTGCTGCTGAGACTTGTTGCCCGGCTCTTTTGACATTTCTTTTCTTCTCCCTGAATAGTGGCGGACAAAAGCCCGCCCGAATCGGTTTACGAGAGCCCGGCAACGAGGCCCGGACGCCCCGGTTAACATTGGCTCCGAGATTACGAAGAAGAATGATACACACCCGCCAAACAGCCTGATAGAACTAATTGGCTCCCCCACCGGGGCCGCTGCCTGTCACAGTAAATTGATTTGACGGGAAACGCTGGAAGGATTAACCGCCGTCGCCCGGATCGTCGGCGTCGGCGCCGGGCGGCGTGGCGTCGTCGAGATCGTCGAGATAACCTGCGGGGAGCGCAACCTTCCTTTGCACACCTGTCGTCTTTCCGCGGATGACCCGCATGGCCGACGGCGGAAAAGGCTGGGAACGATCGACCCCTTCGAACAGGGTGACCAGCGCGTCGACGGTTTCCACACGCATCAACTCGGCGCGCAGTTCCGCGGTAGCCCGGAAGCCCTTGGTATACCAGGAAGCGTGGCGGCGAAACGAACGCATGGCCATCCGCTCGCCAAACCAGTCGGCCAGCATGCGCGCGTGGCGAAACATGATGTCGAGCGCCTCGCCGAAGACGGGCGGGTTGCGGGGCTCGCGCCCGTTGAAGACGTCGGCCAGATCGCGGAACAGCCAGGGCCGCCCAAGACATCCACGTCCGACGATCACGCCGTCGCAACCGGTCTGGCGCATCATGCGAAGCGCGTCCTCCGCTTCCCAGATATCGCCGTTGCCCAGCACGGGAATTCGCAGCGCGCTTTTCAGCTCTCCGATGGCCGGCCAGTCCGCATGCCCGTGGTAAAGCTCCGCTGCGGTTCGAGCGTGCAGTCCGACCCAGGCCGCGCCCTCCTCCTGAGCAATCCGGCCGGCGCTGAGAAAAGTGGAGTGACGCGCATCGACGCCGAGACGGAACTTCACCGTCACCGGAACCGACCCGCTCGCGCCGACCGCCGCGCGAACGATGTTGCGGAACAGATTCGGCTTCAGGGGAATCGCGGCTCCGCCCCCCTTCCTCGTCACCTTTGGCACCGGGCAGCCGAAGTTCATATCCAGATGATCGATCCGGCCTTCGCCGACGAGTCTCCGGACTGCTTCTCCGATAATCACCGGATCGGTTCCATACAGCTGCAGACTGCGGGGGGACTCTCCCGGACCGAAGTCGGCAAGCTTCAACGTCTTGCCCTGCCCGTCGACCAGAGGGCGCGCGTTGATCATTTCACTGACGTAAAGTCCGGCGCCGAACTCTTTGCATACGGCTCGAAATGGATAGTTGGTGACGCCGGCCATGGGGGCCAGCACAACCGGGGGCCATACCGTCATCGGACCGACGCGTAGCGGAGGAAACTCACCCGGCGCTGCCGGCTGAACCTCACGGTTGATCGCGCTACGATACTTCTCGTCCACGTTGCGATGGGAGTCTATGGACCTCCGTTTCTCCTGTCAATTTTGGAGATGACCTTTCGACGCGTTGCCGGATTCCGGACCGAACAGGGACTCCACGAAATCGTCCGGCGAAAATTCCAGCAGATCGTCGATCTTCTCGCCGACGCCGACGAAGCGAATGGGAATCTTCAGGTCCTTGGCGATGGCGGTCACGACGCCGCCTTTGGCCGTACCGTCCAGCTTCGTCAACACGAGCCCGGTAACCCCGGCGCTGCGGGCGAACTGAGTCGCCTGGATCACGCCGTTCTGGCCGGTGGTGGCGTCCAGAACCAGCAGTACTTCGTGAGGAGCGCCCGGAGTTTCCCGGCGGGCCACCCGGGTCATTTTCTCGAGTTCCGCCATCAGGTTCTGTTTCGTATGGAGACGGCCGGCGGTATCGACGATCACGTAGTCGATCCTGCGCGCTTTGGCCGACTGCAGCGCGTCGAACAGCACGGCGGAAGGGTCCGCCCCGGATTTCTGCTTCACGATGGGAACCCCCGAACGCGAGGCCCAGATTTCCAGCTGCTCAATGGCGGCGGCGCGGAAGGTATCGGCGGCGCACACGAGAACGCTTTTTCCCGACGCCTTGAACCGGTTGGCCAGTTTGCCGATGGTCGTCGTCTTCCCCACGCCATTGACGCCCACCATCATGATGACGAACGGTTCACCTTCGGGCGCCTCTGTCGGGGGCGGCGCGTTGACCGAAAGAATGCGGCGCAGTTCCTCCTTGATGGCCGCGCGGAGTTCTGCGGGGTCGGAGAGGGACTGTCTGGAAATGCGGTCGCGGATGATATCGAGCACTTCGGTCGTAGTGGCGAGGCCGATATCCGCCCCGATCATGATTGCTTCCAGCTCATCGAGCATTTCGGGATCGATCTGTTTTTTTCCCTCGACCAGATCCTGAATCCGTTCGGTGAAGTTGCGATAGGTCGGCATGACCGCCGACTTGATCTTGTCCAGAAAGGACGGGCTCTTCTCTGCCGGCTCCGCATCCCGGGAGGAACCAAACAGGTTTGTGAACTTCATACCTCGGCTACTCCTCTCGCAGCTTTCGTTCCATCAGTTCATCAATCGCGTCTTCAGGCCGTAAACCCTCATACAGCACGGCGTACATTTTGGCCGCGATGGGCATATCCACATTCAAAGCGCCGGCCAGCGCGACCGCGGACTTCGTGGTTTTCACGCCCTCGGCAACCATGCGCATGCCGGCGGTGATTTCGGCGATGCTGCGGCCCTGACCGAGCGCAATGCCCACCTGCCGGTTGCGGCTCAGATATCCGTACGAGGTGAGCGCCAGATCCCCCAGTCCCGCCAGGCCCGCAAGCGTCTCCCGCCGTCCGCCACAGGCGACAGCCAGGCGGGTAATTTCGGCCAGCCCGCGAGTGATCAGAGCCGCGGTGGTATTGGACCCGAGGCCGAGCCCCTCGGTAACGCCGGCGGCGATCGCGATGATGTTTTTCGCCGCGGCGCCCATTTCCACACCCACCGTATCGGCGTTGGTATAGAGACGAAACCGGGGCGTCGACAGTTCCTGTTGCAGCCGCGCTCGCAATCTCGCGTCGTTGGAGGCGATCACGACGGCCGCCGGTTCTCCGCGCGCCACTTCCGGCGCGAACGTCGGCCCCGATAACGCGGCGAAACGGGGTGTGAAGGCCGAACGGAAAACATCCCGGGTGACCTCCGACATCCGCATGAGGGTATCGTTTTCAATGCCCTTGGCCGCGCTGACGAAGATCGTCTCCGGGCGGACCGAGGGCGCCAGTTCAGCGAGCACGCTGCGGTAGACGTGTGACGGCGCCGCCAATACCACAATCGACGCGCCCGAAACGATCTGCTCAATCGATTCGTCGATCTCGACGGATGGCGGAATGGATACGCCCGGCAGATAGTCGGGGTTCTGACGGGTCCGGCGCATCGACTCCGCCAATTCGCTCCGCCGGCACCACAACCGGACCGTCTTTTCCGAACGGGCCCAGGTAGCCGCCAGAGCCGTTCCCCAGCTTCCGGCGCCCACCACGGCAATGGCCCCCGTCATGTCCGCATCCCACCCGGGACAAACGCAAACTCGCGGATCTGCCGGTATTCCGCGCCGGCGGGTTTCAGGACACTCTCGAACAGGATGAGGTGGTCGGCGACAAACGATCCGAAGTCCAGGTCCTTGAAACGCTCCGCCGCGCGGATCAATTCGCTCTTCAGACGCGTGTCGCGAGAGCGCGCGAGCGTGAGATGGGGACGGAAAGCCCGCCGCTCGGGTTCGAAGCCGAGCCGTTCCATGCGGGCGTTGACCTCCTGCGCGAGTTCCTCGAGACTCGCCGCCTCAACGCCGACCCAGAGAACGCGGGGCGAACGGGCGCCGGGAAAGAATCCCAGCGAGCGGGCTCGGACCTCAAACGGCTTCCAGGTGAGGCCCTGCAGCGCGGCGGCCGCTTCCTCCATCTGGACCGGATTGATCTCGCCCAGAAATCGCAGCGTCAGATGAATCGATTCCGGAGCGACCCAGCGCGCGTTCGGCGCCGCCGGCCGCAGTTCGCGTTGGATATCCCCGAGGCGGCTGCGGAGCGCCTGGGGCAGGTCGATAGCGAAGAAAACGCGCATGACTCTATTTCCGCCGCAAGCCCGGCTACAGCCGCATCAGCATGCGGCGCGCCATGTCCAGCGCGGCCTGCGAAGCCTGCCAGCGAACTTTAACCCGGCCGCCCGGAAACAAATAACGTTGACTCACGGTCTCCACCGGACCCGCCACCGCAATGAACACGGTTCCGACGGGCTTTTCCTCACTGCCGCCGGAGGGACCGGCGATACCGGTGACTCCAATTCCCACTGTGGTCCCCACCCGCTCGCGCACGCCCTCGGCAAGGCCGCGCGCGACCTCGTCGCTGACTGCGCCCTGCATTTCCAGCATCAGCGGAGGAATGCCGGCAAGTTCGATTTTCGACTCGTTGCTGTACGTCACGACTCCGGACATGAAGTACTTCGAGCTGCCGGAAACGTTGGTCAACCGCTCGGCGAGCAATCCTCCGGTGCACGACTCGGCCACGGCGATCGTGGCCTGTTTCATGACGAGGTACATCCCCACCACTTCTTCAAGCGACTGCTCTGTCTTGGCGAAGACGAACGCATCCAGACTCGCCTCAATCTGATCCCCGAGTTCTTCCAGCAGCCGGTCGGCTTCTTCGGCTGTCCGGGCTCGGGCCGTCAACCGGACCTCCACCTGCCCCGGCTTGGCCAGGATCGTGGTTTCGGGATTCGTGTACTTCAGGTAGATCGGCGCGATACGGGCGTCCAGAGCGGACTCGGCCAGGCCCGTCGTCCGGTAAACGCGGCGGGCCAGCGCCATTCCACCGCTCAGTTTTCGCAGCCGCTCCAGGCACAACTCGGCAAACATGGGCTTCAGTTCCGATGGAGGTCCGGGCAGGAGGATCGTCAGATTCTTTTCGTTCTCAATCCACAATCCGGGGGCGGAGCCGTGTTTGTTTTCCAGCACCTCAGCTCCGGTCAGCACCAGAGCCTGGCGGGCGTTATTGGCCGGCATCTCCACTCCGCGCGCCCTGAACCGTTTTTCGATTCCGGCCAGTACAGCGTCGTCGAGCACCAACTGACGCCGCAGGACACGCGCGACGACTTTCTTCGTCACGTCGTCTTCAGTCGGACCCAACCCTCCGATGGTGATCAGCAGGCGCGTCCGTTCCAGCGCTCCATGGATGGCCCGCTCCAGGTAGTTTTCGTCGTCCCCGACGATCGCCTTCATCACAACCGGAATGCCGATGGCGTTCAGCTGTTCGGTCAGGTAGCTGGAGTTCGTGTCGAGAAATCCTGGCGTCAGCAGTTCCGAACCGATGGCAATAATCTCTCCGGAAAAGCCCGGTTGTGTGGAAGGCAACGCTGGAGAGGGCATGGATGGCTGCGCCATCAGGGTAAGGGCTTTCCGTCGATGCCCAGGCGAACGCGGTAAAGCGACCCGGAATCCACGACCATCATGCCCTGATTGTAGTCAAACGCAAGGCCCACCAGGCCCAACCCCGCGACGATCAACTCGGGACTGTTCTGACGGAAACGGAAGATGCCACGGCGGCCCCGGTAGGACGCGACGGCGTAGAGCGATCCTTCCATGTCAAAAGCAATGCCCTGTGGCCGGCCGACGCCGGTAAAGAACTTTTCGACCGTTCCCGACGGCGCAATGCGGTAGATCGAATCGAAACTCGAGGTGGTTGGACCGTTGACGTACAGGTAGTCGTCGAGCCCGAACGCCAGATGGTACGCGGCCATGCTGGGTTCGAGGGTGGCGAAGACAAAGATCTCCTTGCCCGGCCCAATTTTGAAAATGCTCCCGCTGCGGTCCCCGACATACAGGTTTCCAGCGCGATCGAACGCGATCCCTGTGGCGACGCCCATTCCTTCGACAAACAGATTGGCCGCGCCGGAGGGATCCACGCGATAGACGTTGCCGTCGTACCGGCTCGACAAATACAGATCGCCGGTCAGGCTGAACGCGAGGCCTGTGGCGTTCATGATGTCGGTAACGAAGGGCGTGACCGCGCCCTTTGGCGTGACCTTATACACCGACACCGGCGTCTGCTGCCCCCGGCGGCCGCTGTAGGTCACAAAGACATTCCCTTCCGAATCGATCGCCGGATTCGCCACCGGATGGAGGTTCGTCGCCAGTCGCTTGCCCACCTCATAGCGGTACGGTTTGCTGGCGTCGCCGTTCGTCGCGACGCTCAGTTCCGAAGCGCCCGATTCAGCGCAGGCCTCCGGCACCTTCACCATGATGGATTCGCGCGACGACAACATCACCTGTCCCACGGAATCGCCGAAGCGCACTTCCGGTGGATGCGCGCCCTGCAATTCAGGGCCGGCGTACTCAATGACCACCTCACCACCGGGAAGAGCGGCCCGGGGATAAACACTTTTTATGGCAATTTCGTTCACTTCAAAAAACTGAGGACGGCGGACAAGATTATCAGGGCGTAGAGCCCGGCCCCCACATCATCGGCCATTACGCCCAGTCCGCCCGGCAGCATCTCCAGACGCCGGAGCGGGAAAGGTTTCCAGATATCGAAAATTCGAAACAGGACGAAGCCGGCGGCAATACCGGGTATCGACAGTGGACGGTGGCCCGCTGCAGCCGCGAAGGCGATCATTTGCCCTGCCACTTCATCCACGACAATTCGTTGAGCGTCATGCCCCCAGAAGACCTCCACCCGATGCGCAGCCCACGTTCCGGCGACGAGAAAAAACACTATAGCATGCGGAAAGTACGCGCCGACCCGGAGCCACTCCATTGCAAGATATACCGCCACGCCGACCACCGCGCCGGCCGTGCCGGGAGCCTTCGGCGCAAAGCCGGCGCCCAGACCGGTCGCGATAACGATCGCGGTGGAATCCCAGAGGCCCGAGGGACGGCAAACGGCGTCAGTCTTCAAAGGCTTCGACACCATCCTCCTCGGCAACCGGTTCGCGCCCCTCCACCCGGTACTCTCCCTTGATCCAACGGCCCAGATCGATCAACTTACAGCGCCGGCTACAGAACGGCCTGAAGGCGTTCCCCGCAGCGTTTCCCGCGTCCGGAACGGACGCCTCAATCTCGCGCTGGCATGAGGGACACTTCATTTGAGAGTTACCGCGCGCGCCCTGCTGACGTCTGCGCCCTGGAAAGAAGTCCGGGGCTGCATTAACGTCCGCGCTTTGCGAAAACGCCTGCGCCTCACTGGAGGATTCTGCCAATCAGGTCATATTCCATGCTATCGGTAATCTCGACCTGGTAGAACCCGCCCGGCGCCACCTGGCGCCCGCCATCATCATTGATCAGCACCCTGCCATCGATTTCCGGCGCCTGTGTGGCCAGACGCCCTTTCAGGAGCAGATCGCTTTCTTCGCTGACGCCCTCCAGAAGAAACTCCGCGCGACGGCCGATCATGTCACGCAGCCGCGCCCTGGAAATCTCCGCCTGAACTTTCATCAACTCGTTGTGCCGCCGCCGGGCGGTCCGGGCGGGCACTTTGCCGTCGAGGCCGCGCGCCGCGGTACCCTCTTCGTCGGAATACAGGAAGGCGCCGACATTGTCGAACCGGGCGTTGCGCATGAAGGTCAGCAATTCCTGAAAATCCTCCTCTGTTTCTCCCGGAAACCCGACGATGAACGACGTGCGAATCGCGGCGTCCGGATTGAGCCGGCGGATGGCCTCCACCTGACGTTCATAGGCCTGCCGGCCGCCTCCCCGCCGCATTCGATCGAGTACGCGCGAACTCGCGTGCTGATACGGAATGTCAAAATACTTGCACAAAAGCTCCTCTTCCGCCACCAGTCGCACCAGGCTGTCCGGAATGGTGTGCGGATAGGCATAAAGGAACCGGATCCACCGCAACCCCTCGACCTTCGCGAGACGGCTCAACAGGCTGGTGATCCCTTCCGGAGCCCCGAAATCCTTTCCATAAGCCATCGTATCCTGCGACACCAGCACCAGTTCCCTCACGCCTCCGGCGGACAGCCGCTCGGCTTCCGCCACCAGATCCTCCATCGACCGGCTTCGGAATTTCCCGCGGAAACCGGGGATGGCGCAAAAGGAACAGACGTGATCGCAGCCTTCGGAAATCTTCAGGTAGGCCAGATAGGGGGGTGTCGCCAGGATGCGGGGGATCGTGGGTATTTCCTTCGAGGTATACAGGGCGTCGATGGAAACCTCGGGCGCGCCGGCTTCATCCAGCGCAACCGCTTTCAGGATGCTGCCGAGCTCGTCCGGACCGAAGACAAAGTCGACTTCCGGTATCTCCCGGCGGATCTCCTCCCTGTACCGTTCCGCCAGACAGCCGGCGACCACCAGCTTCCGGCACGACCCGGAGTTCTTGAACTCCGCCATCTCCAGGATCGTATCGATGGATTCCTTCTTTGCGCTGTCGATAAAACCGCAGGTATTGACCACGATCACTTCCGCCTCATCCCGTTCGGCTGTAATCGCGTAACCGGCCTGGGCAAGGGTCCCGAGCATGACCTCGCTGTCGACGAGATTCTTGGGACAACCCAGGCTGACGAAACCAACTTTGGTGGTTTTTGAATGCTCCATGTCCGTTGCTGTTCCTACCGGCCGCAATGCATCCCCACAGCATCGCACGCGAGGGCGTCGGAAAGCCAGTCGGTCATAGAATCGCCCCGACAAGTGGGTCGTGAGCGCCGGACTCAATGCAGGGGCGGTCTACGACCGCCCGATACCTTCCGAATATCGCGAAGCGTACCGATTCCCTTTTGTTTCAGCAGAAATGTGAAACGGTGCGCGTGTCCTTCCCCCAAATGCCTTAGCTGCAATGGGCGGTCATCGACCGCCCCTCCAGGCGCTACTGGAGGCCGCGCTGCATCAGCCGCAGCAGCGCCTGATTGAATTTCGGCGCGTCGTCCAGTTCCGAGCCCTCGGCAAGCAGCGCGTATCCGAAAAGGATGGTCGCGTAGTCATCAAGAACTTCGTCTTTCGGATCCTGGCTGAGCCGTTCGCGCATCCGGACGACAATGTCGTGATCGGGATTGATCTCCATGATGCGCTTTCGCTTTTCCGACATGCCCTTCGACTGGTTGATGAGTTTCTCCAGGTTGGGACTCATCTCCTGCTCGGCCACAACGAGACAGGCGGGAGATGAGGTCAGCCGGCCGGACAGCCGCACCAGGGTAACGCGATCCTCGAGGCGGGCGCGGAGAGCGTCCATCAACGCGGAAAACTCCGCCGCCCTGGATGTCAGATCCCGATCGTCGAGATCGGCCAGGCCCTTGCTGACGGATTTCAGTTTCTTCTCGTCGAACTCGGTGACCCACTGCGTGAGGATCTCGTCAACCGGATCGACCAGAAACAGCACTTCATAGCCGCGTTCCCGGAACGCCTCCAGGTGCGGAGAGTGCTCGACCGCGCGCCGCGACGGACCGGTGATGTAGTAAATGAATTTCTGATCCGGCTTCATCCGGGCAACGTAGTCTTTGAGCGTCGTCGTCCCGCTTTCTTCCCGTGACGACTCGAACAGGTAGATTCCCAGCAGCCGTTCCCGGTTCTCGAAATCGAAGGCCGCTCCTTCCTTCAGCACGCGGCCAAACTGCTTCCAGAGCGTTTCGTATTTCTCCCGTTCGTTCTTCGCCATTTCGTCGAGGGCGTCGAGCATCTTGCGCGTGAGCCATTTGCGGATCTGGGCGATATGCCGGTCTTCCTGCAGCCGCTGCCGGGACACGTTGAGCGGAAGGTCGGCTGAATCCACCACGCCGCGAATGAATCGCAGATAGGCCGGAAGCAGATCCTCGCAATGCTCCATGATCAGCACGCGGCGGACGTAGAGATGGAGACCGAACTTGCCGGTCTGATAAAACAGATCGAGCGGCGCCTCGGACGGCGAATACAGCAGCGCCTGGTATTCCGAACGCCCTTCGGCGCGGAACGACCAGAACTTCAGGGGCTCATTCCAGTCGTGGGAAATGTGCTTGTAGAACTCGCTGTATTCCGCGTCGGTGACTTCCGACCGCGGTCTCGTCCAGATGGGCTTCATGGAATTGAGCGGCTTCTCTTCTTCCTTGCCCCCCTTTTCCTTGAAGCGGATCGGATAGCCCACGAAATCCGAATATCGCTTCACGATATCGGAAACCACGAACTTGTTCGTGAAGTCTTCGATGTGGTCGTCTTCTTCGAACTTCTTCAGATGAAGCGTGATCGATGTGCCATGGGTAAACCGGCGGCCATCGGCGATGGTGTAGGAGCCATCGCCGGCCGACTCCCAGGTGGTGGCGGTCGATTCGCCCGCCTTTCGCGTGACGAGACTGACGCGGTCCGCCACCATGAACGCGGAATAGAAGCCGACGCCGAACTTGCCGATCAGGGAGTTCACGATGTCGGATGATTTCCCTTCCTTCAATCCTTCGAGCAGTTCGCGGGTGCCGGACTTGGCGATGGTCCCGATGTTGGCGATGACTTCGGCGCGGCTCATACCGATGCCGTTGTCGCTGATGGTCAGCGTGTGTTCGGTCGAGTCGCCCTCAACGACGATCTCCAGACGCTCGTCCGCTGAGAGCAGATCCGAATTGCTCAGAGCCTCGAAGCGAAGCCGGTCCAGCGCGTCGGACGCGTTGGAAATGAGTTCTCTTAGAAAGATCTCCTTGTTTGTGTACAGCGAATGAATCATCAGGTCCAGCACCTGACGGGCTTCAGCTTGAAATTGATAGGTCTCGACGTTGGCGCTCATCCGGGAAAACACCTCCTGAATCTGTCGCCAAAATTCTAATGGGGGGGGCGGGCCGCTTCAAGAAGCGGCCCGCTCTGCGGAGGGGAGTGGGGGAAAATTTAATTGCGGTTGGGGGCGTCCACCATTGGCTCGCGGCGTCGTTGCCGGCGTTTTCATCCACCAACTTGGTGGATGCGGATCAAGAAGGTTTCTGCTTCTTCCGGGCCTGCCATTCGCCGAAATCGCTGCCGAGAATGAAAAACTTTCGTCCGATCTGCACAACCCGAATCTGCTCATCTTCAATGATTCTGCGGAAATGCCGCACGGAGAACCCAGCAAGCTGGGCAGCGTTGGGAATATCAAGGAACATTCTCTTCGTCTCAGTCTGATTAACCGTCTTCATACCAAATCCTCCCTATGCCGGGAGAAAAGGCATGTGTGGCGCCATGTCTAAACCGGTCTTCAATCAGGCATCCCACCAAAGACGACTACCGCTACGCTATTTGATCGAACGCGCCGGACCGGTCGTGTCGCGCGAACTGTTGCTGCTGGGCGTCTGGGCTTATGGAATCACACCAAAGACACGGACGGTGGACATGCGCATCGCCGCGTTGCGGCAGAAGCTGGAGCGGGATCCCGGCAATCCGGAGCTCATTGTCACGGTGCATTCGCAGGGCTATCGATTCAACGGCTGACGCTGTCGCAGAGTCATCGATTCAACCGGTCACCCGCTCGCAGCGCCATCGATTCAACCGTTCACCCGCTCGCAGCGCCATCGATTCAACCGCTGACAACTCTTTACAAAAGTTGGCGCAACGTTCTGCGCCAACTTCGTCCATAGTAGAGGCGCCTGGTTTCGGTGGCCGGCGCTGCCGCGGTCGATCTGGCCCGGACGCGCCAACGCGCGTCCGGAAGCGCTCGGCCACCGATAAACCGTCATCTGTCTGAAGTCTGGAGGTACGCAAATGAGATGGAAATTGCCACTGCTTGCCGGCCTCGCCGTGTTCGGCATCGCGCCGGGGGGTTACGCGCAAGCGCCCGTGGAACAGGCCCGCATTCCGCAACAGGTGGTCATCAATGGACAACCGGCAAACGCCGTTTATGTGATCGCCGGCGGCGGCGCGATCCAAAGCTATACATGCTCAACCCCGCAAGCCTACACCACCGCCGATGGCGCGACTCGCGGGTGGGCATGCTATGAGCCGACTAGCGGCGTCTGGCTTCTCGGCGCGCTGCCGCAGCAGCCGCCGCAAACTGCTCAGCAGGTCCCGGCGCCGCAGACCCTGCCGGCGCCGGCGCCGCAGGTGATCGCGCCTCCGGCGCAGTACGCGCCCCAGGTGATTACGCCTCCGGCGCAGACCTATGCGCCGGCGCCGCAGATCGTTTATGTCACGCCTCAGCCGCAGGTCGTCTATGTGGCGGCTCCGCCGCCGGTTTTCTATTCCACGGTGTATCCGGCCGTATATCCGGCGGCCGTTTACCCGGTTCCTCAAACTGTGGTTCTGCGACCGCGGCCGGTCTATTCCGGTTCGGCGATTGTCGGAGCCGCGACCATTGAAGCCGCTGGACGGATCGCGGCCGCCACGATTGTCCGCTCACGTCCCGCCGTGCAGATCATCGACGTTGGCGGCAGGGATCACCATCGCCATCGCTACTAGGTGTGAATGAATCGGGGACAGCCTTCGAAATTCAATGCTGCCTTCACCGAATTCGGAGGCTCCCCAAAATGATTCAGGTATCCCAGCGGCTTTGCACAACGGGAGCATTTTGTATCCCGCCGGCTTGTACCTGCTTGTAGGGGCGGTCTAATGACCGCCCGCTGTTTCAGGGCGCCTTTCTCTCAAATAAGGAATTTCCAGTCCGAAACGTCGGGCGGTCATAGACCGCTACAGGCAGCCGGGGACTATTCTCCGGTTTTCGCAGCGAGGAAGATGTAATTGATGTTCGACCGCTCTTCCGACACCAGATCGAAGTTGAAGCGAAAGAGCATTTCCTTCAGGTCGTCGAGATAGAAATAGCCGAATTTGAGCAGCCGGTCCGCCGCCCGGACATACAGCGGAGGACGGCGCGGTCCCAGCGTGGTCTGGCAGACAAACTCGCCGCCAACCTTCAGCACACGGTGGATCTGGCGCCACGCCTGATCCTGGTCCTGAAAGAGCTGCAGGGCGCCACAGCAACTCACGGCGTCAAAGCTCGCGTCCTTGAACGGAAGCGACAACGCGCTACCCCGCATGTAGTAGACATTGCGCAGACCTTCTTTGCGGGTCAGCCGGACAGCTCGGTCCAGCATCTCCCGTGAGAGGTCGAAACCCACGACGATGGAGTCGGGATTGCGCCGGGCAATCTGCCGCGTCACGTTGCCCGGACCGCAGGCGAGATCCAGAAACATGCCCCTGGGCGCGCGAATCAGAGTCGCTATCCGCTCCACATCGCGAATGAACGAGTGTTTGCTCGCGATGAAGTATCCCAGCGGACGCCAGACCCCTTCGTAGACGGCGACTACCGGACGCAGTTGCATCAGCTTCTGGATCGGGACAACCTCTTCATCGGGCCCCGGACAGAGATCCAGATACCCGTTTTCGACCGGAAACCGGCTGGAACAGCCACGGCAAGTCAGAGCGCCGGAACTTGCAAACAGATGGTCGGAGTGATTGGAAGAAACCCAGTTCGGGTTCTGGGCGCCGCACCGGGCGCATTGAAACGAGGCAAAGATCTCCGGGATCGCCTGAACCCCTGTCATCGTCGCATTGTCCTCATACCCCCCAACATCCCAAAACGGCTTAGCAATGTAGGCGATACAGCCGGGTGTGTCAATGCGAGAAATGAAACGCATGTAAAGTCGGCACGCGATTTGCACCAAATGGGACAGGCGGAAAACCGCGGAGAATACCGCCCGGCGACGTCTCCACGTCAGCCACCGCAGCCAAGGAGGTCCGACGCAGGCAAATGAGATTAGAGGTAAACAGAGCCGAGCAGGAACTTCTGGTCGAAATGATCGAAGGAGAGCAGAAGCGATCCATTCACGAGTTGGATCATGCCGACGCCCGTGATTACAAAGCCATTCTACGGGATCGCCTTACGGTCCTGGACACGCTTCTGGCAAAGCTGCAGGGTAATCCGACCGTGAAGGCGTGAGCGCGCCCGTTCGAACGCCTTTCGCGACTCCGCAGCCAACCGGAACGCGGTCCCGCGGCCTTTGAACAGATGACCGGCGGGAGATCGATCAGAACGTCACGACGCGGTCACGCTCCCGCGCCAGGATCTTCAGATAGCGTCGGCCCGGAATTTCGATGGCGCCGAGGCGCCCGAGATTCGGCGTCAGGTATTGCACTTCCAGTAACGCAAATCTCCGTTCGCGCAACCGGTTGACCAGCGCGTGAAGCGCGACCTTTCCGGCGTCGGTCTCCCGGTGGAACATGCTTTCAGCCATGAACACTCCCCCGATCGAGACGCCGTAAACGCCGCCAACCAGGCGCCTGTTCCGCCAGCATTCGGCGGTGTGGGCAAATCCCCTTTGATGCAATGCTTCGTAGGCGGTATGGAACTCATCGGAGATCCACGTTCCTTCATTTCGATCGGCGCAGGCGCGCATCACCCCGGGGAAATCCGTATTGAAGCGCACATCGAAGAGACCGCGTCGCTCGGTCCGCTGGAGGGACCGCGACACGTGGAACCCGTCGAGCGGAATGATCGCCCGCGGATCCGGCAGGAACCACAGGATGCGGCCGTGTTCCGCCATCGGAAACCAGCCTTCGCGGTAGGCGTCCAGCAAGATGTCCGGACTGAGGTGGTCACTCATGCGAACGCTTCCACCATGCCGGAGGTGTCGCGTACGGTCGCTGCACTGAATGAATGAAACAAAGCGCGAGCACGGGTATCTATCCCATGGGGACGGGTCGTCACACGACAACGTTTTCGACTGGCTGATCGAGTCGACACCGGACGGGATGGCCGGCCTTATCCGACAAACGCGACGAAACCCGCGAGAAACTGCGCGAGCTGCTTTCGAATTGCGTCGTCCGTTATCCGGCCGTTTTCATCGAAAACACTCTGGGCTCGCGACACCAGCAAGCGGCCCCCAAACCAGGGTTTGGCGCCGAGGGCGCGCAACACGGGCAGCCAGGCGTTCTGACTGAGAATCGTCCCGAACCCGCCCGGGCTCGCTCCCATGACTGCAACGGGTTTTCCGCCGAAAGTCGCGGCAATGTCGCTGGCGGGTCTTGAAAGCCAGTCGATGGCGTTCTTGAAGACGCCGGGCATGGAGTTGTTGTATTCGGGCGTCACCAGAAGCAGGCCGTCGGCTGCGGCGATGGCGCGTTTCAATTCCACGGCCCGCCGGGGTACACCCTCAGCCGTTTCCACGTCTCCGTTGTAGAGAGGGATGCCTTCGATGCTTTCAATTCGAAGCTCCGCGCCGGCAGGCGCGAGTTCGGCCGCGTTACGCAGCAGCGCGCTGTTAAAGGATCCGCGACGCAGACTTCCCGAGATTCCGATGATGACCGGCACGATACGCTCCTTTTCCAAACAACGTTTAATTGCAGCGCTGCCTGTCGACCGGCCGGGTCGGTCTCTTTGAAGTGGCCGACGCCCTTGGGCCCCGGCCACACCGCTAGAAGTTTAGCGGTCCCGGGGTGCAGCCGTTCCTCGTGGTCATGCGCCGCAATGCGAACGCGCGCTCAGTCATTTTGCTGCCGGGATACGGGCATTGATCCACGATTGGATATCCGCCATGACGCCTTCCCGGTTGGTTTCGATCCAGTTCCAGCCACGGACAGCGACAATCCGGTGTAGTCGAGACCCCGCTGATTCAGAAGCTCGATCGCGCCGGCGGGGCCGGCGGACCAGACGAAGCCGGGAATGGCGTCAATGCAGCCGGAGCTGCTCATTTATCGAAACGCGTCGATGCGCAGCGCCAGGCGCGTGCGTCACAGGGTGAACAAATGATACAACGCTCCGCGACTTCCGGTTTGCGGATCCGTGGACCCGCCCTGGTCGCGGTCCGTTCGCCGGGCAAACCATCTCTGACCCAGCGCTACAGCGCCCGGACACCGGGTTCAGTCAGACCTACTCTGTGGCTCCCCCCGGCAGTCAGTATTCCAGTCGCAACCCGAACTGGATTTGCCGTTCGGAAGACGCCGTCGAAGAGATCACTCCGAATGAGGTCGCGCCGGGCGCCGGAACCGGAATGGGCAGAACTGCCGCCAGCAGGCTGGGATTGGTCGGCAGATTGAAATTCGGGTGATTCGTCGCGTTGAAGACTTCCAAACGAATCTGGATGCGCGCGGTGTCACTGATCGGATGCGCTTTCGCCAGGGCGAGATCCAGGTTGGAGAAGCCCGGTCCGCGCAGCGCGTTCCGGCCGAGCGTCCCGAATGTGCCCGGAGCGGGAACGGAGAAGGCGGCCGGATTGATCCAGTTATCGGGACGCTGGTCCGCCGGCCTCCAATCCACACCATACACGGCGTTCGGACGATCCACGGGAAGACCGGAGCCACTCGGGTTGCCCGCCAGCACAACGTTTAACGGCCGGCCGCTCTGAACCGTGTTGATCGCGCTGACGGTCCATCCGGTCAGCGCCTCTTTGCCGATACCCGACAGGCCGCCCCCCCAGCGCCGGCCGGGCCCAATCGGCAGGTCCCATGCGCCACTCAACACCCAGCGGTGGCGAACGTCATAATCCGAATCGGCGCGCTCCGCCCGCATGTCATAGTTGTTCTGCGGAAACCACACTCCAGATCCCGGCCGGTCATCGATCGCATGACTCCAGGTGTACGACGACATGAAGAAGAGTCCCGTTCGGACCTTTCTTTCCACCCGCGCCTCGAGGGAATTGAAATTGGAGGAACCGGCCTGCTCAAAAAGGAAGATCTGCTGGAAACCGGGGTGCGGGAGAACGCCGTTGATCGGCTGATCGATGTTCCGGACGCGCCGCATCTTCAGCACGTGATTGCCCACATAAGTCAGGTCCAGCAGAATGCCGGCGCCGATTTCGTCCTGAACGCCGAGCGTCCAGACCTCGGCGTATGTGTCCCGGTACTTTCTGTCCAGCGTGATTGGACGAAGGGACGGAAATACGGCGTTGTTTGGAAACGGATTGTCGAGCGACAGCGCGGGATTCAGAAACGCGAGAAAGACGTCCGTTCGGAAAAAGGGCGGATTGCCGATGAGTTCCGCATTGTGGCGCATGTCGTTGTCATAGAAAATGCCTGCGGAAGCCCGAATCACGGTCCGACGCCCGCTCGCTGGCCGAAAGACCAGTCCGAACCGTGGCGCAAAATTATTGAAGTCGTTATCGACAAGCTGATCGGGAAGATCCACTCCCGCGACAGCCATGCAATTACATTCCGGAAGCCAAAGGGACTGCTTGTTGACCCGCTCCTGGATGCGTCCGTAGTATTCCCACCGCAATCCGTAGCTCAGCGTCAGACGCCGCGTGGCTTTCCAGTCGTCCTGAACATACCAGGCCAGTTCCGTCTTCGAGATGTTTCCGCCCGGTGAACCGTCAGACGATATCGACGTTGCCGGCAGGCCCCGCAGAAAATCGGCCAGCGCGTTGCCCGTGCGGGATCCATCGAACGTAAAGGAATTCGGCTGGACGGCATATGCGTTGAACAGATATCTCACGATATCCACGCCGGCTTTCATCCGGTGATTGTCGAGGTCGAACGACAACGAGTCGTTATAGTTGTAAACGTTGACCGCCCGCCTGGACTCCCCTCCGCTGCCCAGCGTGTCGAAGAGCCCCTTAATGCTGAAACTCGGGAACGCCTCTTCGAAACCCATCAGAGGCATTTGCAGCGGCGTGCCTCGGTTCAGCGGCACGACCGGCTGGCTCACGCGGTTATAACCCGCGCGAAATTCGTTGACCCCGATCCCCAGGTCCGTGGTGACGCTCAGCCCGACATTCCTCCGCGCACGGTCGGCCGTCTGCCCGAAACCGGAAAGATTGACCCCGCCCGCCAGTTCGTTTCTGAACGGATCGAGTACATCGGCGGTCTCTGAACCCACCCGGACCGCAAGCGACGTATGAGCCGACAGCGCATGATCGACTTTGATCGAGAAGTTGTTCGCATTCTCGATACGGGTTGCCGTCTCGATCCGGTTACCCACCGTTCCGGTAAGATTCGGCAGCGGAAACGCCTGGATGGCTTCAAACGCAGTCGGATTGATTTCATTGAGCGGAACGCTGGCGACACCCAGTTCGCTGAGATCCCCCATCCGCATTCTGGCGGTGGGAACCGTGGCCAGTCGCGAAATTCCCTCTTTAAGCCGCAAACCTTCGAACGCCGCAAAGAAGAACGTTCGCTCTTTCCTGATTGGGCCCCCCAGGGTGGCGCCGAATTGATTACGGATGAAGGTTGGCCGGGGACTATTCCGAAGCGCGAAATAGTTTCTGGCATCCAGATGATCGTTGCGGAGAAACTCCCACACCGAGCCGCGAATCTGATTGGTTCCGGAACGCGTTGTAACGGCAACGATGGCGCCGGCATTTTTGCCGTATTGGGCGCTGCCGCCCGCCGGCTGAACCCGGAATTCATCAATGGCGTAAACAGGCGGAAGATAGGCCGGAGCGCGAATCACCGGATCGTTGTTGTACAGGCCGCCCAGCAGGTGCGTGTTGTAGTGTTCGTCCATGCCGGCGTGGAATCCACCGCGCAGGTACAGATGCGATCCGGGAACCGACGGAATGGCGCCCGGAAAAAGCAAAATGAACATGTCCAGGCGAACACTGTTCCGGGGGAGCCTTGGAATCACGTCGTGATCGATACTGGAACCGACGGTGGCGTCATCCGGCAGTTGCAACGCATAGACGATATAGGACTCCGTGACCGGGCCCGACTCCAGGGGGACGATCAGTTGGTTACGGGCGCCCTCATTGACGACGACTTCAGGCAGAACGGCCTTCTTGAACCCTGCCAGCTTCACTTCAACCCTGTACAGGCCTGCGGGAAGATCCAGCGTATAGTTCCCGGATTCGTTGGTGGTCACGCTCTGCGAGGAGTTGGTTTCGTTTCTGATGACAGTGACCGTCGCCCTGGGTACAACAGCCTGGCTCTCGTCGATCACGACAACAGTGATGGTTCCGGTGGTGACCTGTGCGTTTGCGGGTTTAATGGAGAGTGTCAGGATCAACAGAACGAACAACAAAACGATCGACTTCTTGGACATGGCGCGCGGGATTCTAGCGCAGAACGGAACGAAACCGAAGAGCCCTTTGAACGGCGGCTCACGGCCTAACGGAACGCGCTGAGATTTCCGTTGACCACGAATCCCGACCAGTAAAAGGGGTGGGCCTTGTCCGGATTCTGCGCGATGAAGGACACCTGCGCCAGTCGTAACGCCTCAACGGCGGACGTTCCGGCCGCGTATTCCCGATGAAACGCGCGCATCAGGCTGGATGTGCTCGCGTCGTCAACCGGCCACAGCGACCCGGTGACGGAACCGGCGCCGGCGATCAGAAACGCCGATGTGAGCCCTCGAATACCCACACCGTCGCGCGCATTGCCAACCGAGGAATCGCAGGACGCCAGGACAACCAGAGCGTCACGCCGCATCCGCTGCCGCGAAATTTCCGCAGCCGTCACGCTATTCGCGCTTCCCTGACGGCCATCCAGCAGGATCGCCGACCGGAGCGGATCTGGCGCGTCGACGGAATGTCCGGCAAAGTGAAGAATCGACGCCGACTCCATCTGGTCAAAAAACTTCTCTTTGGTTCCGGTCGTGTCGCCCGCCAGCCCGGTTCCGTACGTTCGCAGAAAGTCGTCGACATCCCCCGCGGCCACGGCATCCACCCTGTTCGCCCCCCATATCACCGGATGGTCCCGCGAAACAACGGCGGCGGACGATACCAGTAGCGTGGTCAGGTCCGGACTCTCCAGGATGGGGTACTCTTCTCCAAGGTATTTACTGCTGGATGATTGCCGCAAGGCCGCCATCGGCAAACGGTGCAGCGACTGATCGGGAATGATGGCCAGCGTCTTGCCCGGAACGAGATGAGCCCGGGCAGGCGCAATCAGCAGCCCATAGAGCTCTTCGAGACGCTTTTCAACATCTTCTCGCTCCCGAATGCGGGAAAGCAGTTCAGCGACCTTGCGCTCCAGCGCGTCCCGCGAGACTGAGACCTGAAATGGCCGGGTTTCCTTGTGGGTGGTGAGCCAGATCAGGATACGGTCGTTCAATGTGAAATACTCGATGACCTGCAGACCGGCAGGAGCCAACACCTCTGCGCTTTTGTGCTGCGCCAACTGCTCGTGAATCGGTCCGACCATCGGGTTCATCTGACCCAGAAACTCGAGGAACAGCTTCGACCGGTATCGCTGGACATAGCGCCAGGCAGCCTGTTCATCCCTCTCGTATTCAAAGGAGACGGCCAGTTCGTAGAGATCTCGGCGATCGACTTCGAACGCCGCGCGGGTACTCGCCGTTTTGAGGTAGTTATCGTCGTTCTCGACGGTGCGGGCGGCCCGTTCGTAGTACTCTCGCGCCCTGGCGACATTGCCCTGATCGCTGTAGGCCTGCGCCAGAAGCTGCATGGTCGGAATGCCATAGTAGTTCAGGGGACGGGGCTGGCTGTCGAGGCTCTCCTGGTTCCGCTTCAAGCACTCGACGGCTGTTTCCGGGCGCCCTTCGGCAAGATTCATCCTGCCGCAAATCAGGTTCAGCCTGTACTCCAGTTGTTCTCGGGAAACATCGTCCAGCTCCCCAATGATGCGCTCGATCATCGAGATCTGTTTGCGCGCCTGGTCGTAATCCCTCCGGGACAGGTCGATCGTCGCCATATCCGCCATTCCCGCGGCGACCAGACTCGTGTTCTCGGCAATCCCGGCCTCGCTCACGGACGCCTGCTGATAGGCAGCCGCGAAATCCAGATAGCCGGAGCGAAAAAGGCCGCGCGATAACATCGAGTCCAACTGGGACAGCCGCAGGTGGTCGTCAGGATGCGTTGCCCGGAAACTCTGCAGAAGGAGTTCAATAGAGCCGTCGTCGTCTCCTCCGAGGCTCTGCCAGAGCCCCAGATAGTACAGAGCGCGAGCCGCGTCATCTGAAGACTCAATCCGCTCGAACACTGCAACGGCCTCCCGCAGCACCCCGACCGCATAGTCGTGGCCTTTCGCAAACCCCAGATCGGCGCCCTGAGCGGTAAAAACGTGACCGAGGACCCATTGATAATGACGCTCGCGTGATTCCGGAACAATTCGAGCCAGCCGCCCTACGGCGAGATCAAGCTTTTTCAATTTGATCTCGGCGTCCGCCTGATTGATCTCGATCCATATCCGATCGAAGGGCGACGCGACATCGCCCAGCGCTGTTCGCGCCTGATCGTAAAGATCCACACTCTCTTCAAATCGGCTTCGTCGATACTTGAGAATTGCCGCCTGAACGAGCCGTCGCGATTCGAGAACGCGCTTCGCGTTACTGCCCCACAGCGGCTCCAGCATGGCGGCCACCGTCTCGTCCTTATAGTCGGATCGCAGCCTGTCAGCGACATATTGCGCTGCAGGATCATTGCCAGTCGCATCGCTGGATCGAAGAGCGAAATCGGTAACAGCGCGTCGATAGGCGGGAACATCCGCGGCAAACAGCCGGTCTGCCGCTCCCTTCCCTCCCGTCGCGAGCATCTTTCGCAAGCGGTCCATGAAGGCGCCATATTCCGCCGGCTGTCGCGGCTCCAGGTCCGCCATCCAGCGTCGGGAGCCATCGACCTTTTCGAATTCCATCCGGGCGTCGGCGGCCAGATCCGTCAGTCCGACCAGACGATACACGCAGGCCAGATTGTAAAGCGGCGCCGGGGCAAGCGGCGCCAGCCGGTTAGCGGCCTGGAAACGTGTGAGCGCTTTGAAATAGTTGACGCCGCGCTCTTCAGCCTGCGTCAGAATCGCCACGCCGAGGTCGTTCAGGATTTCCGGGTCGACGGGCGCATCCTCACTCAACCTGGATAGGGTTTCCACGGCAGTCTGCGGTCGGTCTCGCGCCAGGTCAATGAGACTCTGGATTCTGTCGCGACGAACGGGATCAGCGAGAGACAAGGCGAATACCTGCGCGCGAGCGAGAATGGATTCGTCGATGCTGGTTCTTTCCGGGGAAGAAGCTCGAAATAGACGCCCGTTGGCAGGTCGCTGCTGCGACAATTCCAGGAGTATCGCCTGTTCCGCATCGGGACGCCAGCGCGCCACCCCCACAACTACCAGAACCGGCAGAAGGGCGGCAGCGACCCACAACACGCGCTTCCGAAAGGCCATCAGACTTTATTCTCCAAACACGGAGCGCCGCCCGGGGGGGGGGCGGCGCATTCCGACTCATTATGCGGCTTCCTCTAAGGCACTGCCACCATAAAACAAAATGTGATCGGCCATAGGAGGTTTCTGGCGCCGGCCGCCGGGACAACGGACTGTTCACCGAGCTTCTTCGGCGTGACATCGAAGCGCGCCGTTGCCGGGCGGTCAATGTAGGCGAGATAGTGATGGAAGTGCCGGGTGAAGGCGTCCGTCGAATTCCCGGGAGCCATGGAATCCGGCGTGTAATCAACGCGCAACTCCTTCAGGTTTTCCAGCGCAAGAACGGTCTTACCCCGATCGAGCTTCAGCGCGCCCGATCGCTTGAGATCGATCCGAATGCTTTCGGCAATGCGGCGTGGCCGGAAAGAAGCCACCTCACGACCGGTATCCGCGCGAACAAACGCGTACCGCGCGTCACTGGTTCCCGCCGTGGTGATCGACGCGATTGCGGCATAAGGAATCTCAATCACGCTCGGACATTCCGTGATTCGCGAATGGACTCCTTCTCCATAAAACTCCTTCATCCGGATCAACTCCGGAGTCTTGACGTTAAACGCGGTGGAGCCCGCGAGCGCGGCCTCCACCGCGCCCTTTCCCTTGATGTTGATGACGCGTCTGGACCCGGTCAAACTCTGCGCGGCCACTGTAGCTCTGTGCCCGGGGGCCTTCGGGAAGCCGAGCCGCAAGACAATGGGATCTTCAAACGACACCATGATCAGGCCTCGTGCGACCAGCGGCGTGGCGTCATCTGCGGCCACAGCGGACGCGGACGGACTGGTAATCAGCGAGACGGCCGATGCGCCGCCTGCAACAGCAATGAACTGACGTCTATTCATACGCCCTCCTTGGTTGTGGGTTGCGGAAGCGAGGAGCAGCCGACCTGGATCAACCAGGAACCGACTGAGGTTCAGAGAGGAACACTCAATTAAGAAGTTGGAAAAAGGTGGCGCTGTTCCGTCACAGGCTCGAAGGAATTACGAGATGAATTCGTGAAGAAAACGAAGGCCTGGAATCACGCGCTCCGAAAACGCGGACCAGGGCCGCGCCTCCGTTCGGAGAAATGGGACTACAGTTCGTCGGCGCGACGCTCGAGACGGGCCTTCATGCGGCGGAGAACCGCCTCGACGCCGTTTGCCGTCAGTTCGAACGTCGGATACTGCGCGATTTCTTCAGCGGTAAGGCCTTCAATGAAATGCAGCTTGCAGATGAGGACATTGCGGGTGGCAGTCCGGGAATCGGACTCCGACTGAATCAGTCGCTCGACGTCCGACCACTTCAGCATCGCGCCCACATCGATCGTGTGTCTCGGAATGAGATCCAGCACCTGGGCGTCTTCGATCGGCATCGGGTCCCCTTCGCGGCGCTGCGCTTTGCTACGCCGGATATAGTCTCCATGAACGTGCATGCTTACACTCGCTAAAAAAGCCAGGACGGAGTATTCCGTCTCACCTCGAAAGGATCTCAGCAGGCGGCCACCATCGGCCACCAGCCGCACGTAAACATCCTGCGTCAGGTCATTGACGAGCGACTGAATATCCCCTTTGGGATGCGTGCGCCGAACGGCCCGGAGCAGGAACGTCAGAATGGGTTTTTCAAAACGGCGCTGAAACCGCGCCCACAACACCGGATCCGTCAGTCGCGCGCCACACTCGCGCGCAAGATCCGGCCAGTTCAGTTCGTCAGACGCCTCGCGTCCAGAAGCCCCGGTGGGTGATGTCACAGGTTCAGCGACTCGCCTTGAGTTTCGCCCGCGCTTCGTCAGCCCATCCCGACTGGGGATCCAACTGCAGGTAGCGGCGCCACTCCGTTTCGGCGCGTTGCGGCTCCCGACTCCGCTCGTAAAACAACGCCAGATTGAACACTGCCGGTTCGAAATCGCGATCCTTTTTAAGGGCGTCCTGAAACTCCTTACCGGCCAGACTCAATCCTGCATCGCCGCCAAACATCAGGTACGCCACTCCCAAATCGTTGTGAACCGAGGCCGACGCTTCGGGATCGTCCGCAGCCTTCTTCAAGAACTCAATGGCGCGCTCCCCTTCGCCCGGGTCTTGCTTCAACAGGTAAAACTTCCCCCAGTAGTACGGCTCCGCCCTGAACTCCTCCATCTGACGACGCACAAGATCGAAGTCGAGTCCTCCCTGTGGCGCGCGCGTACGCTCCATCGGCTTATAAGACTGCCCGCTCATACGCGGCTCAAATATGCGCTTCTGATCCATGAGCAGCTGCACCACCGCTTCCGCGGAACGCGGTACGCCGCTCTCCCCGCCGGACCTCCAGAAAATCCAACCCAGCAGCAGGGACGCCGCGATTCCGGCAATAGGCAGCAGTTTCTTCAGTAAGGACGGCCGGCCAGCCGCCACAGGATGTTTACGGCGCCGGAAATCCACGATCGCGTCGATCTCCGCCTCTTCGGCCGGCGAGGCCGGCAAACCGCCATGCTTCAGCATGCGCATCAACATGGCCAATGAGGCGCGACACCGGTCACAGGCCACCAGATGAACTTCGCTGGCCGCTTTCACCGCCGGTGCGAGCCCTCCTTCCAGATAGCCCGTCAGGAGGGCGTCACTCAGGCATTCTCCGTGTGTGAGTTTGTTTTGCAGGCTCACGGTGACAATTCCTCGTTTACTTCTATCAGAAGATCTTGTTTGGAGCCAAGCGCGACATCGGCCTCAAAAAAGACGAGGCCAGACCGCTGAGACCCCTTTTTAATCGCTTCCACAAACCGCAACATGAACAAAAGAGCGCGACGATCTGACCTGCACTACAGAAGCTTCAAAACGACGAACTATTTTCCGCCGCGGGCTCAAGAGTTTCTACCGACGAGACTTCGAATCTGGCCGGGTAAACTCTTGCGGGCTTGCAACACCCAAAAAAGGGGCCAGATCGCTTGAGGCTTTCCCTAACCGCTTCCACAACCCGCAACTTGGGCAAGAGGGCGCTGGCGATCCGGCCTGAATACAGAGGTCGTAAAACCGGGGCTTTTCTGCGCCGCAAGAACTTTGCTGACCGCGATCGGCCCTGCCAACAACCCTGTTCTGTGGCAGAAGGACGAGGCCAGACCGCTTGAACTCCTCGTAACCGCTTCCACAACCCGCAACATGAGCAGAAGAGCGCTCACGATCTGGCCTACAACTACAGAAGTTGTAAAACGGGAACCTTTTCCGCCACCGCCACGATTTTTTTTGGCAGGCGCCCCTGTTTTGACCCCGTAGAGAGGAACCACCAGAATGTTGCGGAAAGAGATCAGTTCTCTGTTCGGGTAAGACGGCCGAATGGCGATTGGAGGGAGCCATCGCCGGCGAATTCCAGTTGGACGTCCTGGTCCGATGGTGTTCCCGGCAGATGGAGATACACCCTGGAGCCTTCCATCCAGCACTCCAGAGTTCCGCCCGCGCCCTCGGATACGCGAACGGTCGCGGTTCCATTCTTGAATGTCAGCAGGTCCAGGACACGGTCGGTCCCGTATTGCCCTTCGAGCTT
>DASUFH010000345.1:0-6471 GCA_036274645.1 Terriglobia bacterium | reverse complement strand
CGAGATCAACGAACTCCATGTTCCGGTGAATCGCAACATCAAGCTGACGCTGACGTCGCAGGACGTCATCCACAGCTTCTTCGTCCCGGCATTCCGCATCAAGCAGGACGCGGTACCCGGACAGTATCGAACCATGTGGTTCCGGCCCACCCAGCCGGGAACCTATCACCTCTTCTGCGCCGAATACTGCGGGACCAATCATTCCCGGATGATCGGAAGCGTCGTCGTCCTCGAAGAGAGCGAATACGAACGATGGCTCGCCGGCGCCAACAATCTCGATCCGGTCGAAGCCGGCAAAGACCTGTTTACCGACTTCGACTGCGTCAGCTGCCACGGCACCGGGAAACGCGCGCGCGGCCCGACGCTCGGCAACCTGTTCGGAACCCGGGTGGCTCTGGAAGGTGGCGGATCCGCGCTCTTCGACGAAGCCTACATCCGGGAATCGATTCTCGAGCCCAACAAGAAGATCGCGGCGGGATTCGAGCCGGTCATGCCTTCATTCCGCGGACAACTTTCGGAAGAACAGATTCTCGACCTCATCGCCTACATCCGTTCACTCTCCCCGCGTCCATCAATATCGGAGAAAAATCAGCCATGAGCGCCCCGGCCCGCTCCCTCCCGGAGAACTATCTCAACGTCCGGCTCGGCTGGAAATCGTGGTTCTTCACCCGCGACCACAAGCGCATCGCCGTGATGTTCCTGCTCACCATCACGCTCTTCTTCTTCATCGGCGGCACGTTTGCCACGCTCATCCGCCTTGAACTCATGACGCCGGAAGGCGATATGTTCCAGCCCGAAACCTACAACAAGCTGTTTTCGATGCACGGCATCGTCATGATCTTCTTCTTCCTGATTCCTTCCGTCCCCGCGGTATTCGGCAACTTCCTGGTACCCCTGATGATCGGCGCGCGGGACCTCGCGTTCCCACGATTGAACCTGCTCAGCTGGTACCTGCTCGTGATCGGCGGAACCTGTGTGCTCTTCTCCATTCTCACCGGCGGCGTCGACACCGGATGGACCTTCTACACGCCCTACAGCAGCCAGTTCAGCAACACTCACGTCGTGGCCGCCGTCCTCGGAATCTTCATTGCCGGTTTCTCCTCCATCCTGACGGGACTCAATTTCATCGTCACCATCCATCGCATGCGCGCGCCGGGACTGACGTGGTTCCGTCTGCCCCTGTTCATCTGGTCCACCTACGCGACTGCCGTCATCATGGTGCTCGGCACACCGGTTGTCGCCATCACGCTCGCGCTCGTCGCGGTCGAGCGCATTGCGGGCGTCGGCATCTTCGATCCCAGGCTCGGCGGCGATCCGCTCCTGTTCCAGCATCTGTTCTGGTTCTACTCCCATCCGGCGGTCTACATCATGATTCTTCCGGGTATGGGCGTTGTCAGCGAACTCATCACGACTCACGCCCGCCGCCGGATTTTCGGCTATTCCTTCATCGCGTTCGCGAGCGTCGCCATTGCGGTCCTCGGCTTTCTCGTCTGGGGTCATCACATGTTCGTTTCCGGCCAGTCCCAGTACGCCGGAATGGTCTTTTCATTCCTCAGCTTCGCCGTCGCCGTCCCTTCGGCCATCAAGGTGTTCAACTGGACCGCGACGCTCTACAAAGGCTCGATCGCATTTGTCGCGCCAATGCTTTACGCCCTGGGTTTCATCGGCCTGTTCACCATGGGCGGTTTGACCGGACTGTTTCTGGCGACGCTCGCCATCGATGTCCATGTCACCGACACCTACTTCGTCATCGCGCACTTCCACTACATCATGGTCGGCGGAATGGTCATGGCCTACATGGGCGCGCTGCACCACTGGTGGCCCAAGATCTCCGGGCGGCTGTATCACGAAGGCTGGGCCCAGTTCTCCGCGCTGACGATCTTCGTCGGCTTCAATCTCACGTTCTTCCCGCAGTTCATCCTCGGCTACATGGGCATGCCCCGCCGCTACCACGCGTATCCACCGGAGTATCAGGTGCTGAACGTGATGTCGACCGCTGGCGCGTCCATCCTCGCGGTGGGTTATGTCGTTCCGTTGATCTATCTGATCTGGTCGCTCTGGTACGGCCCCAAAGCGCCGGCCAACCCGTGGGGCGCGACGGGCCTGGAATGGCAGACGCCGTCGCCTCCGACAACGCATAACTTCGACCAGACGCCGGTGGTCACCGAAGAGGCGTACTCCTATGCGAAGAATCGTTGAAGAGCAATTCGAAGACGTCCACCAGCAGCGCGACGCCGCGACGATGGGGATGTGGCTGTTCATCGCGACGGAAGCGCTGTTCTTCGGCGGACTCCTTTTCGCCTACGCCGTGTACCGGGGCGCCTATTACCGGGCATTCTCCGAAGCCAGCGAGGAAATGAGTATCGTGCTCGGCGGCGTCAACACCGCCGTCCTGCTGTGCAGCAGCTTCTCGATGGCCATGGCGGTCCAGTCCGCGAAGTCCAGTCGCGGCGGACGACTCGTGTTCTTCCTGGCGCTGACCGCCGTGATCGGCGCCGTATTTCTCGCGATCAAGTTCACGGAATACTACGAGCACTACCAGCATCACCTCGTGCCGGGAACGCATTTCCAGTTCTCCGGCCCACACGCAAAACAGGTCGAACTGTTCATGGTTTTCTATTTCGTGCTGACGGGGATGCACGCCGTACACATGATCGTGGGACTGGGCATGCTGATCACGCTCGTCATCCTCGCCCGAAGGGGCAGGTTCCTCGGCGAGGATTACAACACCGTCGAGTTCGGCGGGCTCTACTGGCACTTCGTCGACATCGTCTGGGTGTTTCTGTTTCCACTCCTCTATCTCGTGGACCGGTCCGGACAATGAGCGAAACACACGACGCCACTCGCGAATACACGGTGACGTTCGCCGTCCTGCTGATTCTTCTCGGGGTCACCGTCGGCGTTTCGTACCTGAACCTGGGCTGGTTCAACGCATTCATCGCGGTGGGCATCGCGGCGACAAAGATGACCCTGATCGCCATGTTCTTCATGCACGCGCGCAGCGCGCGCCGGATGACCCTGGTGGTGGTGTTTGCCGGACTGTTCTGGCTGGGCATCCTGTTCACGCTGGGCCTGAGCGACTACCTCACCCGCTGGTCGCTGCCGAGCCCGGACGTGTGGACCGGGCAGCCCCGCCCCTGAATCGCCTGTCGAAAGGAGCGTCGGAAGATGCGTCACGAACACGAACGATCCGCCAATCGCTGGCGATCCTGTATTCTCGGCGCGATCGGCGGACTCGCCGGCGTCGCCGCCATGAACATTTTCCTGAAGAAGACAGCGAACCGGAGCGGACCCGCGCCTGTGGTTTCCGACGAACGGTCGGTTTCGCTGATCGGCCCGCATCATCGCGAAGGAGAGTCCGCCACCGCCGCGGTCGGACGGCTCGCCTATCACTACGCGACGGGACACGACCCGGAATCCGAAGAGATGAAGAGCGCGCTCGGCGAAATGGCGCACTGGATTCACGGCATGGATATGGGCGCGCTGTATGGCTTGTCGCAGGATATCGGGCCGCTGAAAGGACTGTCGGGCGGTCTCGCTTTCGGCGCCGGCCTCTGGCTCGCCGCCGACGAAATGGCCGCGCCTCTGCTGGGCCTCGCGGAGGGCCCGACGGCGTACCCTCCTGGCGCTCATGCGCGCGCTCTCGGCGCGCACCTGGTCTACGGCCTTACTCTGGCCGCAGCGTACAAAGCGCTGGATCGGATGGTATGAATTAACGCCAACTTTCCGACGCCGTCCCCCACTTGTCCGTTGTCCATTGAACTGCTGTCGATTGTCCGCTGTACTTCTTTCATTGTTCGCTCTCTCCACCCCGACATTTGGCTTTCTACTTGCTTGTCCCGACGCATGAGCACACCAGAGCCTAAGGGGCACCAACTCGAGCAGCGCCTCATCGCCTTCGCTTCATCAATCATCCTGTTGTCCGACAAACTGCCCAAGAATCTCCAGGGCCGCCACGTTTGCAGTCAGATCCTCCGTTCCGGCACAGCGGCCGCCGCAAATTATGGCGAAGCACGAGGAGCAGAGAGCCGGGCAGACTTCGTCCATAAGCTTAAGGTCGTTCACAAGGAACTCAATGAAACAACGGTCTGGCTTGAAATCATCGTCCAGACTTCGTTGGTTTCGGCGGATAACGTCGTCGACATTGTCGCGGAAAACCGCGAACTGTGCCGGATCATTGCCGCGTCAATTAAGACGGCTCGAGGCCCGCTACCGCGTACGACACGGGCCTGACACGGGGATACTTGGGGAAAGCGAACAATGAAAGAAGTACAGCGGACAATCGACAGCAGTTCAACGGACAACGGACAAGTGAGGGAATGGTGACAATAAGGCTCCTCCCGAACGCTACGGACGTTTCCCGGAAACGGAAGTGCTAATGCCTCAAGTGAATCAGTTAATAGTTAACAGCCAACAGTTAGCGAAAGGGGGGCCAGGGGAAAGCGAACAATGAAAGAAGTGCAGCGGACAATCGACAGCAGTTCAACGGACAACGGAAATTGAGGGGAGGCGGCGGCAAGACGCTCCCCGACGCTACGGATGTCCTCCGGAAACGGAAGTGCTACTGCGTCAAGTGAATCAGTTAATCGTTAACAGCCAACAGTTAACGAATAAGTAACACCACCCCTCAATCCAGAAATTTCCCTTCCGCCAGCCGCGCCGGAACGTACACCTCCGTCACGTAGCTGATATCCTTGCTGATCAGCGCTTCCACTTCCAGCTTGAATCCGTTCTTCAGCATCTGATCCAGCTCCTTCTGCCAGGGCTTCTTGCTCGCGAACCACGGATATTGCGCGATCTGCCGCGCCCGCTTGATGTCCTGATCGTTCAGCTTGATCTGCACGCTTGGCGTCAACTGGCACCGTTCGTAATCAATACTCCGCAGCCCCAGAAACTTCGCCTCCGGAATCGCCATCCGCCGCGACTCGTACGCCAGGTTGATCGAACCCTGCTTGATCACGCTGTAGATGTAATACCCCCACGGATCGTTGTCGAGCAGGCAGTACACCGGCAGCTCCAGCTCCCGGTTCAACCGGTGCAGCATCCGCCTCACTCCCCGCGGCGGCTGGCCGCCGCCGTGCGTCAGGATGCAGTTGTGCTTCCGCCAGAACTTGTCTTCGTTGAACCGGCGCCAGACCGTGTCCTTTTCGACGTGCAGCACAAACTTTGCGGTGTTCTTCTTGAACTGCACGACGTCGGCTTCCACGATCGACGGAATGCTGTACCCTCCCGATCCCATCCGCGAGCAATCGATCTCGTCTCCGCTGTCGACCAGCGTGATCGGACCCACCATTGCGCCCGCGTTCTTCGCGTAAAGGTGCAGTTCCTCCCGCATGGCGTCGAGCGACACCTCGACGTCTTCGATCACCGGGTCGCACTCGCCCTGCGTATCGAACGTCTCCTCGTTCGTGCCCTCGATCGTATGCTTCAGCAGATAGAACAGACCGCGGATGCTCGTTGTCTTGCCCTGCTCGATCAGCTGCTTGCACCCCGAACCGACCAGCAGCGTCTGCATGTAGCTGCGCGCCTGATTCAGATTGAACAGCTCGCGCCGGTTCGAACCGCTGCCCATTTCGATGATCTTCCTGGACTGATTGAACCGGACGTTCGACAACGACCGCGACGGAATATCCACGTACGGCGGACGGCCGCGCTCCGCGCTGCTGACGACACTCTCGGCCAGGTGGCGGATCGACGTCAGGGTCTTCTTGTCTTTACCGGTCAACGTCACTGTTTCGGATTCGCTTGTCTTCTTTGCCATGGTTTTGTCCAATCTAGACCGGATCGTTTCTCTCTTCTTCCGCATCGTCATTGACGATCAGCACGTTTCCGCCGAAATCCTCTTCCGAAGGCTCGACCTTTTTCCCGCTGTCGTCAAACTGCCTGTCCGCCACAGCCGTCTTCCGGCGGGCGACATCCACGAGCTTGCCATACAGATCCTTCTTCGAACGTTCACTGTAATCCTTGATGGACGCCACCGCCGCAGCGACCTCTCCCAGATACCGCAGGAAGATCTCCCGCCGCTCGCCTTCCTGCCGGACGCGATTGCGCTGGTTCAGGAACATCGACAGTTTCCGGCCGACGGCCTGCATCGCCAGCCGCAGTTCCTTCGTGATTTCCGGATACGACGCGATCGCCTCTTTCGATTCGCTGGTGAACGGCACCCAGACGCTTGCCATGTGCACCATGAGGGTGATGGGCCCTACCGGCAACTGGCCGCGGGACTGAGACAGTCCGTATGCCCGCCAGTTGTTCCCGATGACCGATTGCGTGATCGCGCAGGCCGCCGGCTGAAACTGGAGCGGCACGCGATTGGCGTAGCGCAGCACCTGCATGGACTGCCCCTCGCTGAGATTGACGTTGCGCATGGCGGCGTGCAGCCGTCCGATCTCTTCCACGCTGAGCCTGGCGGGTGTCTGCCGCGGGCCCAGACGCGCCTCGGAAAGAATCTTTTCCGCGCCGGCCGATCCG
>DASUFH010000344.1:0-2463 GCA_036274645.1 Terriglobia bacterium | reverse complement strand
CCTCGTCCGGGCAGACGATATTGAAGTGCAGATACTCCCCGACGTGGTCTATGTCGAAAACTTTGCAGGTAATGTGGCTCCGGTCGATCGGGTCTTCTTCCATATCGTCATTCGCAACACGTCTGCCCATCCCGTGGAAATCCAATGGGCGCGGTTTGACATCGCCGGCGCCGAGGGCAGTCTTCTTTCGGCGCAGTACTCCGGCGCTGCCCTCATGTCGCAGTTCGATCGCGCCATCGACGAGCGTCGTATTGCTCCAACTCCCCGGCGGACGCTGGTTCTGCAGCCGGATGAACAGAAAGCGATTTCCGATGTCTTCCTCGACTGTCCGCGTGGATTCATTGGCGAGACCCTTATCGTGGAAGTGGCCTATACGGGCGATCGCGAACGGCGTTCCCGACAGGTGACGCGCCCCTTGTCGCGGGCGCGAGGTTTTGCCGGCCGGCTTCCATTCGATGGAGTCTGGTACGTGTCCAGTGAGCATTCCTTTCTCGATTCACACAAGCGGCTGTTTGCGGAAGCGTTCGCCTACGATTTTCTGCAGATTGGGGCTGATGGCCGCAGCTACCAGCGGGCCGGCTCGCAAAACAGCGACTACTACGCGTACGGCAAGAAAGTGTTGGCCTCCGCTGCCGGCACGGTCGTCATGGCGAGATCCGATGTGGCGGAAAATGTTCCCGGAATTCCGAACACGAATACCCCGTATGGGAATGTGGTGGTCATCGACCATGGCGGCGGCCATTACGCCTACTACGCTCACCTCAAGCCATTCAGTGTTTATGTGAGGCCGGGCGCGCAGGTTCAAGCGGGTGATCCGATCGGAGAAGTCGGCAACTCCGGCGACTCACTGGAGCCGCACTTGCATTTTCACGTCGTCAACGACCCGGACCCCGACAAAGCGGATGGCGTTCCGGCGGTATTTGAAAAATGGAAGGCGCAGGCCTATGGAAGCCGTCCCGTCGAGCGTGAATTGGGCGCGTTGCCGCGGGGCGAGTTTGTAGCGCCGTGAAGTGAGGCGTGTCTCACTTCACGGCTTTTCGGTTCAGATGAAGAGTTCTTCGTCCTGATGCGCCTGATCCACAGGCCGGCGCGGCCTTCTGAAGAGAAAGGTTTCGACTCCGCGGCCCAGCCCTCGAGCGAGGGCTGTTACTTCGCGAAAGGGCCGCAGGATGGAATCCTGAACGGTGATGGCAGTACTGTTGATCCGTTCAGCGATGTCCTGGCTGACTCGATCGAAACGGCCGACCTGGGTTTCGATCGCGGCGCCAGTGTCGGCGATCATGATCTCCACTCGCCGGAACTGGTCACGAACGGCAATCCCGATTTCCATCAGATTTTCGGACGCGACGCTCAGGTTTTCGGTGATGGTCTTCATGGGGACCATCATTTGCCGCGTTTCGTCCATGAAACGTCCGACCTCGCGGGACAGGCGCTTCGATTGAACGAATATCGCAATCAACGCGACTCCCTGTCCTACCACGGCCAGAGCCGTTACCACCACAAACGCCGTCATCAAGTCCACGATCGGCCTCCGTTACTCGGAAACTTCCTTTTCCGCTCTGTAGGCAGCTTTTCCAGCCTCGAATGCCGCCGCCAGTTGTTCCTTTTGCCGTTGCAGGGATTCCTTGCTCTTGTCGACGAAGCTCGAAAAATCGTCGGAGGCCTTGCGTCCCGCGGTCTCCATGAATTGCCGGCCCTCCGTCGCTTTGTTGGAAATGAAGTCGCGCCCATCGGCTGCTGTGCGCGCCAGCATTTCCCGCGTCTCTTTCCCGGTTTTTGGCGCAAAGAGCAGCGCAAATACCGCACCGACACCAGCGCCAGCCAGAAAGTACAGGAACTTGTCGCCCACACCGCTGTTGTTGCTCATAACCTTGCTCCTTGTTCTCTTTCGCGATAGTAGCAGAAGGTCAATGCCGGAATACAGAACAACACGGCGATTTGCGCGTCGTTCCGAACGTGAGTCCTTCAGCTACCTGCTCAAGAGAGGACTAAAGCGAACGGAAGCATTGGACGCGTCCCAACCGGAATTGGCGCGTAGTTTTCGCCTGGGACTTCCCGGGAGGTTCGCTATGGACGCCAATGGGGCTGGCGTATGATACGAGCGTTTTTTGGCCGCCGTTTTAGCTGGTCTTTCTGGTTTCATGTGGAGGAGTTGATGCGAGCACAATTTGCGCTTCCGGTCCTGATTCTGGCCGGAGCATTGTCGACAGCCCGGGCAGAAACGGTTCTGCGCGTCATCCCGCCCGCCGGCGCCACGTTTGCGCCGGGACAGCGTTTTGACATCCGGGTTGAGGCGGACGATCTGAAATCGGCTCCCGGTGCGCTCACCTTCACAATCGATGGCCGGGATTCGCTCAAGGAAGTGTTCGGCCCGGAATCTTTCAAGACGTTCACGATCCAGATCCCGGTTCCGGCGCCAGCCCCGGCTGCAGGCCGGGGCGTTACGGCCACCGGACGGGGCGC
>DASUFH010000343.1:0-17195 GCA_036274645.1 Terriglobia bacterium | reverse complement strand
CAGCTCGTCGGGGCCGAGCAACCGCGTGTAGGTTTCACCCGAAGACGCCTTCATTCGAAACAACGCCGACAATGAAGGATTCAGCAGCGGATACCGCAGTTGGATGGCGCGATTCGTCAGCGGTTGAGCGCATTCGAACGTTCGCCGGCGCAGCAATGCCGTCTCGCTGCTCGTGTTGAAACCCGTTCCTTGTTGCGCGCAGTCCTCCGGCAGGACGACGTCGGGGGCTTCAGCCGGCGGCAGCGAGGTCGGAACCTTCCACTGCACGGTGTACCGCCCATTTCCAAGTTCCGAGATCTCTACCAGAATCGGGCGGCTGTCGTGCGCCGCCAGCGGCACAGAGAATGCAAAGAGAAGGCCAACCAGGGGGATCGTCCGCCTCAAGGAGTTGTCCCCACGGAGAAACCGTTTACGCGTACGCGGTATTTGGAGACCAGTTCGTCGACCGCTTTCCGCCGGGCGCGATCGTTGGCGCCTCGCTCGTAGTCTTCCGCCACCCGTTGCCGGATCTCCTCGAGTGGAGGCAGTCGCCCTGACCGCCGCTCCGTCAGAAGAATCAGGTGCCAGCCATACGGCGATTCGTAGGGGCCGCGCCAGACGGCGGAGGACGGCTCGACGTGGTCCAGCGCGGCGGTCAGCGGCTCGCCCATGTGACTGACCACGAAGTCCCGTGTCCGGTCCACGTAGTTTTGAAAAAAGAGCGGCCGGTCTCCAAGCGACGACGCGGCGTCGAATGGCGTGTGGTTGCGATTCAGCGTGACGAGCATCTGGCTCGCCGCCGCGCGCGCATTTTCGGCGCCCCGTTTTTCGGCGTCGAAGAAGACATGCGTAAACGTATAGACCGGGGGCTCGACGTAATCGGTCTGGTTCTTCTGATAGAAATCGACCAGTTCCGTGTCGCCGGGGGGCGCTTCGGCAGCCGTGTCGTCCACCAGAAACTCCAGTTTCTGGACCAGTCGCTGGCGAATGATGTAATCCTCTCTGTCGAGCCCCATTCCGAGCGCTTCGCGATAGAGCGCTTCTTCGCGCACATACTGGTCCACGAGCGCTTTGCGCTGCTCTTCAGAGAGGTTATCGAACTGTTTGCCGAATAGTTCGCCCTCGAATGCGTTCGAACGGTATTGCATGAACGTAATGATGGCGTTCCGGTCCACGACGATGGTCCTGGAGTCTGCGGCAGGCGAAGCGTTCAGCAGGTGGAAGGCGGCAAAGACCAGCCCGCCAATAAGAACAAAGTGGACAAGCGGCTCCCGGAGGCCGGCCGCAAGCCAGCCCCCGGAGCGCTGTCCGGATCCAGAGTCAGAAATCATGGGGTGTACCAGATCGGTGAGGAAAACGCGCGTTCCTGCAGCGTGGCCGGCCGGGCGTGAGCCGTGGCGGGATCCATGCCAAGCGCCAGCGCGTCGTACGTGTTGTGGCGCGGCGTCGGGATCTCCAGAGTCCGGACGTAGTAGAACGCGCGTTCGCGCGGGTTGAAATCCGGGTCGGTCCAGACGGTGGTCAGTTGCGCGCTGCCGATGGTGTTGGTGTAGGCGCCTTTTTTCAGATCCACGGTCGATCCCACTGGGGGCAATTTGCCGTCGGCTCCCTTTTTGCGGTTGCCGGACCAGACGGCGTCGTAGACCCGTTCGTGCGTTTCGCCTTTTTCATCCAGCCAGCCCTTGATGACCTGAACACGATCGAGATTGGCGCCCGTGGGGTCCTTGACCGCTTGAATCAGTAACGTGACGCGCTTTCCATTTGGCGCGGCCTTCAGGTCTCCACCCATCGGCACGCCGCCCTTGTACCCGGCCTCGGGGAGATTGCGCGCCTCGGCGTCGCGGGTTTCATAGCCGTAGCCTCCAAAAACACGCAGCGCAATCCTCGTGCCGGACGTGCCGTAGACCTCCTTGCGCTTGAATGCCGCCAGGATGGCTTCGCGCGTGTTGGCCGTCGCCCATACCCCGGTCGATCCTCCCGCAGAGAAGTCCCAGCCGTCGGCCTCCCACAGGTTCATCATGCGGACGGGGCCTGCCGCGGGTGTCGAATCGATTACCGACTTGCCGAAGAAATTGTCTTCCTCCGCGGACGAGAGTCCGGTGTGCGAGTCGGTCGCCGCCTCAATGCCGATTTTGAACGGGTTCACTCCGAGCGTCGCCTCGAGCTGCAGCCCCCGCAACAGCGCTGTCCGCACGTAGTCGGCGGGCGTCGGCTGACTGATTCCTCCATTGAGAAGCGCCTGGTAGATTTCGAAATTCGCGAACTCATCATTGGGCGAAAGCATGGGATGGGTTTCCGATGTGCCCTTGATCTGGGATATCTCGACCAGCGGTTCCCACCGGATGCGGGCGCGGGCGTATTCGGCTGTAAACGGACGGCCGTCGCTGTCGACCGCGTCGAACATGTGGCCATTGGAGATATTCGAATTGTGAGGAATGGCGACGAATTCGATGCCGAGCCGCGCGCTCGTCTGATCGAGCCAGTTCCAGAGGTCTTCGGGGCGATTGCTGTCGCGGGTGGAGAACGGCAGGAACTGTTTGGCCCGCGCGCCGTCGGCGGAAGTGAATACCACGCGATGGTTGTTGCCGTTCTGCATGGAGGTGAACTCCCAGCCGACGAACGTGGTGAATACACCGGGCTCGTTGTTCTTTTCGGCGGCGTCGACATAGAGGGGCCACGCGGCCTGAAGGCGCGCAGTCTGCGCCGCCGCGTCGCCGCGTCCCCCTCCGCGCGCTCCGCCCCGCGCAGCCGGAGCCGCGCCACGGGCCGCGCCTGCGGCAGCCTGACCCGCGCCCCGCGCGCCACGGGCAGCAGCCTGACCCGCGCCCCGAGGGCCACGGGCAGCAGCCTGACCCGCGCCCCGAGCGCCACGGGCAGCAGCCTGACCTGCGCCGCGGGCGCCGCCGCGCGCTCCGCCTGCTGCCGGGGCCTGCGCTCCGCCGCGTGCTGCGGCAGTCGGCGCCGGCGTTCCTTCTGGAGTCAAGTTCGCGCCCAGCCCGAAGCCTTCGGCATGATCCGTGACGGCCAGGAAATCCAGCGGCTGTTTACGTCGTACGCGGCTACCGAGAGTCGGATGGATTACAGGAAGACCCCTGGCGAATCGATATGCGGTGTCCGGGTCCGCGTTGACGTTTCCCCAGTTGTACGCGTCGCTGGAGTAGGAGGTGTGCAGGTGGGTATCGCCCCAGTACAGGTTCGTGTTCTGAGCGGATAGTCCGCCCGGCCGGAGCGTGACCAGTGCGCCGGCGATCAAACCAGGCAATACCATCTGTCGAAACCGCATCATGCCTCCAGATAGAAACGCGGCGGGCGCCACGCGCATCGCCGCCGCTCAGAACGACTGCAGAGCTGTTCCATCGATTTGGAAAACGGTTGAAGTATATTCGGCGCGCGCCGGGGGTGTCCAGAATTGGGGACAGCCTCCCGGAGGCTGTCCCCATGACCAACAAAAACCGAGAGGCTGAATATGACGCTGGCGCTATCGCGAAACGGTTTTCGACGGGTTCTGGGCGTCGCGGCTGCGGCGCTCATTCTTGTGACCTTCGGGCTCGCGCAGCGCGGGCGGCCAGCGCCGTCGCTTGGAGACGGTCCCTGGACCTATGACACCTACGAGCCGGGAACGCGTATCCGGGTTTCGATCCTGACTCGCGGGCTCTCCCATCCGTGGAGTCTCGCCTGGATTCCGGGCGGCGAGATGCTGGTGACGGAGCGGGACGGGCGTTTACGGGTTGTCCGCAACGGAATCCTCGATCCAAACCCGGTTGCCGGTGTCCCGGAGGTCCGGCACGGCGGCCTCAACGGCCTGATGGAAGTGTTGCCGCACCCGCGCTTTGCTGCAAACCAGTTCGTTTACCTCACGTACTCGAAAAGCGCAGATTACGGAGTGACAACCGCGCTGGCCCGCGCCCGGCTGGCAGGTGGAGCGCTCGTCGATCTCAAGGAAATCTTCGTCGCCGATTCCCGCGGACAGGGTAATCCCGGCGGCGCGACGCGCCTGGCGTTTGGGGCGGACGGTCTTTTGTATATGGCGCTGGGCGGGACCGGCGCCGACGGCGACAGCCGCGCGCAGGACCCGGACAATCACAAAGGAAAGATTCTGCGCTTCCGCGACGATGGCAGTGTTCCGCCCGACAATCCGTTCGTCGACAAGCCCGGGTTCAAACCCGAGATTTATTCCCTGGGACACCGGAATCAACTCGGTCTCGCCTTTCATCCCACGACGGGCGCGCTCTGGGAAACCGAACAGGGACCGCAGGGGGGCGATGAAATCAACGTCATTCTGCGGGGACGGAACTATGGGTGGCCCATCGTCAGCTATGGCCACAATTACGATGGCAAACCCTGGCCCGCCGTGTGGCGCGCCGATCTGGAGGCGCCCTTCCTGTTCTGGGTTCCATCGATCGCGACTTCCGGCATGGCGTTTTATACCGGCGACGCGTTTCCGGCGTGGAAGGACAATCTGTTTGTGGGGGGAATGGTGGAAGCGCGCATCCCCGGCACGGGGCAGTTGCAGCGCATCGTTCTCAACGGGGACGGCGAACTGCGTCGCGAATCCCTCCTGCGCGATCTGAGACAGCGCATTCGAGACGTGCGGCAGGGGCCGGACGGGCTGCTGTACCTCCTCACCGATGAAGATGCCGGAGTGATATTGAAGATTGAACCGGCGGCACGGAATTAGGGACAGAGAGGAAATTAGGGACAGCCTCCGAATTCGCAGCGAAAACCCCAGCTGTATCGAGATATTACCCGCTGCGAATTCGGAGGCTGTCCCTAATTTCCTCTCTGTCCCTAATTCCCCCCATTAGATCGCGGTCTGCGGCCGGATGACGTCCTGGCCATCCAGATACGGCCTCAGCGCTTTGGGAATCACGACCGTTCCATCGGCCTGCTGGCCGTTTTCGACGATCGCGATCCACGCCCGTCCCACCGCCAGGCCCGAGCCGTTCAATGTGTGTACGAGCCGCGGTTTGGCGCCCGGCTCCGGACGGTAACGGATATTGGCGCGCCGCGCCTGAAAGTCGCTGAAGTTGCTGCAGGACGAGATCTCGCGATACGTGTTCTGTCCGGGCAGCCAGACTTCCAGGTCGTAGCCCTTGGCTGCGCCGAATCCCATGTCGCCCGCGCAATGAAGTACAACCCGGTAGGGTAATTCCAGGCGTTTGAGAATTTCTTCCGCGTCGCTGGTCAGCTTCTCGAGTTCGTTGTTGGATTCTTCCGGCCGGCAGAACTTGACCAGTTCACACTTGTGGAACTGGTGCACGCGGAAGATGCCGCGCACATCCTTGCCATAGGATCCCGCCTCGCTGCGGAAGCAGGGCGTGAACGCCGTGAACTTCAGCGGAAGACGCGCGCCGTCGAGGATCTCGTCGCGGTAGAGGTTCGTGACCGGCACCTCCGCAGTCGGAATCAGCGCGTAATCGGGCTCCTTGAGCCAGAACAGATCGGCCTCGAACTTCGGCAGATTGCCCGTGCTGAACATCGATGCGCGGTTGACCATGTAGGGTGTCGCCAGTTCCGTGTAGCCGCGCTCCCGCGTCTGAATGTCGAGCATGAACGAAACCAGCGCGCGCTCGAGCCGCGCGCCCTGTCCGGCAAGAAAATAGAAACGCGCTCCGGTGACCTTGGCGCCGCGCTCCATATCGAGGATTCCGAGCTGCGGGCCGATGTCCCAGTGCGCCTTTGGCGTGAAATCGAACTTGCGCGGTTCGCCGACGCGCCGCACTTCCAGGTTCTGCTCTTCGGTGACGCCGGCGGGCGCCGCCGGGTCGGGCAGATTGGGAATGACCGTGGCGAAATCGAACAGGCGGGCTTCGGCTGTTCTCAGCGCGTCTTCCAGATCCTTGATCTTTTGGCCGACCGCCTTGACTTCGTTCCGCTTCGCGGTCACGTCCGCCTTTTCGCGCACCAGCTGCGCAATTTCCTCCGACGCGGTGTTTCGCGCCTGCCGCAGGCGCTCGGTTTCCACGAGAAGTTGTTTCCGCTCACGGTCGAGCGTCTGAAACGTATCCACATCCAGGTTGAATCCGCGGCGGGCAAGCAGTTCCCGCGCTTCATCGAGGTTGTCGCGCAAGTAATTGAGATCGAGCATAAGGTATTCAATTGTAATGGAAAAACGTCAAGGGGACAGCCTCCGGAGGCTGTCCCCCCTTTTTCCGTACCGTGGGAAACCACATTGTTTTCTTCTGTATGTCCATCGCATGATCTCTAGTCACGATGACCCTTCGAGGAACGGCGGCGCGGCTCGGGCCGGTGGTGGCGGTGGTGGCGATCGCCATCTGGATCGTTCAGGCCTATCCCGATACGCGTGGTCCTGCGGAACTCTTTGTCAGCGCGCGAGAAATCACGCTCCCGGCGGACGGCGTATCGACGGTTGCCCTCGTGATTGGCGCGGCGCCGGCGACAATCCGCCTGACCGATGGCGCGCGGCGCGTATCGATTGATCGTGTATGGGCGGAGAACGGACGTACGGAATCCACGCTTCGGGCTGGTGTGCTGTCCGGCACGGCTGAACTCGAAGCCGGCGCGCCGGGATTCGCGCCGGTGCGCATTGCGGTCCGGGTCACGGCGGACACGACAGACAGCTTCGGTGACGGCCTTCCCGACGCGCTTCGTCTCGATGGTCAGGACGCCGATGCCTTCCGCCAGTGGTTTGCGTGGCTGGCGGAGGCGGCATACGCAACGGAACCGGTCCGGCGGTCTCCGGAGATCGTGGATTGCGCCGCGCTTCTGCGTTTTGCTTACCGCGAGGCGCTGCGGGAACACGACAGCGAATGGGCCAGCGGCCTGCGCCTCGACGTTGTTCCGGCGCTTTCCCCGATCCACCGCTACCACTATCCCTATACGCCGCTGGGCGACGGTCTCTTCCGTGTGCCCGACGGCGCTTTCGCGCAGTTTGCCGACGCCGATACCTTGCGCCGGTTCAACACGTACCTGATTGGTCGCGATATTCGCGTGGCCCGGCAGGGGGATCTGCTCTTCTACCGTCAGGAGAGCCAGCGGATGCCGGACCACGCCATGATCTTTCTCGAACAGAGCCAGTCCGGGAGCGCCGGAGGACCATGGGTGGTCTATCACACGGGCCCGTCGGACGATGGTCCGGGCGAGATCCGGCGTCCATCGATTGCCGACCTTTCCAATCACCCTGAGCCACGCTGGCGTCCGACGCCGGCCAACCCGAATTTTCTGGGAGTCTACCGATGGAACATCCTGCGATAGAAAACGGGAGAACGAATCCGCCGAATTCCCGTTGCGGCCGGCTGAGACGATTGTTGCGCGCGCGCGTATGGATGGGCGCGTTGGCCGCGCTGTTGCTGTGTTCCGTTCCAGCGTCAAAGGCGGCGGCGCAGGATGGGCAGGACAATCCGTATTTTTCGCTCAGTTCGAGCGCCACCTTCTATAAGGAAACGCCCTCCATCCAGGTCAGCACCCATCGGGTCGGTTCGCTCGAGTTCCGGATGTACAGGGTGAACGATCCGGTGGCCTTCTTCCAGAACCTGGAAGATCCTCATCAGTTCGGCGGCCAGGCGCCGCGTCTGCGTCGTGAGACGACGCTCATCGAAAAGTTCCATCGCTGGAAGCTTGGCCTGCGCTCAAGCCTGCGCAACATTGTTCGCCGGCAATACTCTCCCGATTCGCGCGCGGAAATTCGCGATCGGCGGCTGGCCCGCGAGCAGGCGCCGCCGAAGCCGGCCACTACCGGAAAAGGAACAGAGACCTATCCGGCCATACCGCTGCTCAACGCTCAGCAGGTGGTGGCCGTCTGGAGTGAGCGCTTCTCCACGGCGCGTCCGTGGGAATACCGGAGCGTGACGCTGCCGGTATCGACCGGAGGACTCTATCTCGTCGAGGCGACCAACGGCGATTTGCGCGCCTACACCATTGTTTCGATCACCGGCGTGGCGGTGATCACCAAGACCGCTCCGGGCCGCATCCTGAATTTCGTTGTGGACCGGGGGACCGGCGCGCCCATTCAGGACGGACAGGTGGACATCATCGCGGACGGCAAGACGTTGACGGCGATGAAGACGGACGCGTCGGGAGTCAGCGATACGCGCATGGAGACCACTTCTGCGCCGGAAAACATCCTGGTGCTGGTCCGGCGCGGCGACGACTTCGCCGCCAATGCCGTCTACGGCGGGTCGCTCGAAACGAACACGGATCGGTCGCTCTGGGGATACGTTTATACCGACCGTCCCGTCTACCGTCCGGGGCACACGGTGTATTTCAAATCCATCCTGCGTTCGGATACACCGTCCGGTTACCAGTTGATCACGCGCAAACAGGTCGATGTCGAGATCACCGATCCGGAGGGCAACCCCATCTATCGAAAGACGCTGCCCGTATCCGCGACCGGGACCGTTAACGATGAGTTCGTCCTTCCCGCCTCCGCGCTGCTCGGTTATTACGCCGTCACCATTCGCGCGGGCGACGGCAGCGCGAATGGCAACTTTCAGGTGGAGGAATACAAGAAGCCCGAATACGAAGTGAAAGTGACGCCCGAGAAGCCGCGGGTTCTTCAGGGCGAGCCGGTCACCGTTCGCATTGAAGCCCGGTACTATTTTGGAGAGCCGGTGGCGTTCGGGAAAGTCAAAGTCGTCACGCACGCGTCCCGCTACTGGTTCTATCCGCGCGGCGAGGACTACGACGACGAATTCGACGGCGAAGAATATGGCGATTATGCCGGCGAGGAGATCTCCGAGCAGTCCGTTCAGCTGGACGCCGATGGAAAAGCGATGGTCACCATACCGACGCCGGTTTCCAGGGATAAATACGACATGCGCTACCGGGTTGAGGCGCGCGTCACCGACGAGAGCAACCGGGAAGTCGCCGGGCACGGAACGATCATCGCGACCTACGGCAGTTTCGTCGTCCGGATCCGCGCCGAAGACTATGTGGTCCAGACCGGGACCGCGGCCCGCATGTTGATTCAGGCGACCGACTACGATTCCAGACCGATCGAAACCGCGGCGCGAATCGAACTCCGGCCCGCGCGTTCCGGACCCAAACGTCCCGATCCCATCTATGTCGGCGAAGCGCGCACCGGGGCCGACGGAAAAGCCGAAGCAAGCGTGCCGATTTCGAGCGGTGGATCGTTTGAGGTCACCGTGGTCGCCCAGACGCCGGAGGGGCGGGAAGTCTCCTCAAACGCCTATGTCTGGGCCACCGGCGCGGGAGCGGCCGATCGTTTCAGCCGCCCCGGAGAAATGATCGAGCTGGTTCCCGACAAGAAATCGTATAAGCCCGGCGACGTGGCCCGCATCCTGATTACCGCCGCCGCGCCGGACGCGCATGTGCTGGTGACCGTTGAGGGGCGTGCGATCGCCTCTTATGAAGTTGCGCGCCTCGACGACGGCACGTTGACCGTTTCAGTTCCGATCAAGGCGGAGTCCGTTCCCAACGTCTACGTGAACGCCGTCTTTCTCAAGGACGGCAAGCAGTATGAGGGTTCGAAAGAGCTGCGCGTTCCTCCAACTGAACGGGAACTGACGGTCGAGATCGAGCCATCGAAGAAACAGTTCAAGCCGGGTGAGCCGGCGGTTTTCGCTGTTTCCACGAAAGATTCCGAGGGGCGTCCGGTTTCGGCCGAAGTGAGCGTGGGAATCGTCGACGAAGCGCTGTATGCCGTCAAGCCGGACAGCACACGCGATATCGTGAAGTTTTTCTATGGAACTTCCTACAACCACATTAATACCTATTCGTCGCTGAGGTACTACTTCACCGGCGCATCAGGCAAGAAGCAGATGCGCCTGACCGAGATCCGGCCGCCGACGGCCCTGGGCCAGCTGAAGCCGGAGCGGCTGGTGGAGCCGCGCATCCGCAAGGCGTTTCCCGACACTGCGTTCTGGGCCGCGGCCATCCGGACCGACGCCAACGGCCGCGGTGAGGCCCGCATGGAATTCCCCGACGCGCTGACGACGTGGCGCGTCACCGCGCGGGCCGTGACGGCCGATACGCGGGTCGGCAGCGTTGTCGACCGGACCATCGTCCGGAAGAATCTTGTCGTGCGCCTGGCCGTTCCACGGTTCTTCACCGAAGGCGATCGCGTGATCGTTTCCGCGCTCGTTCACAACTACCTGGAATCGGAAAAGAAGACGACCGTGTCGCTGACCGTTGAAGGACTCGAAGTGATCGAGGGCGCCACAAAAGAGGTGACCATCCCGAGCCGCGCGGATATCCGCGTCGACTGGACCGTTCGCGCCGGAGCCGACACGATGGCGCGCCTGACGGCGAAAGCGTTGACCAACGAAGAATCCGACGCGATGGAACTGACGCTGCCGGTGGTTCCATACGGGGTCAAACTCGATCATGCGCAATCGGGTTCGCTGGCCGGAACGAACTCCGCGGTTGCGCCCATCACGTTTCCGCCCAAGGCGTCTCCGGCTTCCCGGAATCTGGAGATCCGCATCGCGCCCTCGATCGGGGGCGCGGTTTTTGGCGCTCTCGGTTATCTCTCGACCTATCCCTACGGTTGTGTCGAGCAGACCATGTCGAGCTTCCTGCCCAACGTGATAGTGACGCGGGCGCTCAAGGACCTGAACATCAGGTCGGGCATTGACGAAGCCGCCCTGACGAAGAAGACCCGCGAGGGGCTCCAGCGTCTGTACGATTTCCAGCACGAAGACGGTGGCTGGGGTTGGTGGCAGACGGATGACAGCGGCGCCTTCATGACGGCGTATGTAGTCGCGGGAATGGCCCAGGCCAAAGCGGCCGGAATCAACATCCGCGATGGCTCACTGGAGCGCGGCGTTGCCTGGCTGGGCAAGGAATTCGACCAGTCCGACCGCGTGATTCCGGAGATGCGCGCCTACCTGCTCTACGCGCTGACGCTGGGTGGCGTGACCGACCGCGCCAAAATCGATTCGGTATGGGCGCAACGCGGCCGGATGGAAACCTACGGGCTGGCGTTTCTCGGCCTCGCCCTCGATCGCGCCGGCGATTCAACGCGCGCAGGGGAGATTGCCGCCACTCTGGAAGGTCGCGCCATGTCGAACGATCGCGAAGCCTGGTGGCCCTCCGACCGCGACTGGATGCTCGACTTTTATGGCGATACGACTCCGGAAACCACCGCGCATGTCCTGAAACTGCTCGTGAAACTGCGGCCGAAAAGCCCGCTGCTTCCCAAAGCGGCGCTCTGGCTCGCCGCCAACCGCAGCGCGGGTTACTACTGGTCGTCGACCAAACAGACGGCCATGGTGGTCTACGGCCTGGTCGACTACCTGAAGGCGAGCGGCGAACTGGAGGCCAATTCCCACGTGCGCGTGCTGGTGGACGGCCGCGAAGTCCTCGCGAAGACGTTCACTCCCGAAGATGCGTTGTCGATCGACGTACCGTCCGTGCGCGTTAACGCGCCGGACCTGGCCGCCGCCGCGCACGAGGTCCGCATTGAAAAGGACGGAGGCGGCACGGTCTATTGGGACGTTCGCGCGAATTACGTATCGACCGAGGAGAAGCTGACCCGCACGGGGACGGTTGCGCTCAATCTGCTGCGCGATTACTACGTCCTCGTGCCCGAAACGGTCCGCGACCGGATTGTTCACCGGCTCACGGAGATTTCCGGACCGCTGCATCCGGGCGATGTCATTGCCGTCCGCTTGACCATCAGTGGGGGGGCGTGGCGGTATCTGATGGCGGAAGATCCCATTCCGGCGGGAACCGAGTTCATCGCGCGCGAGGATCTGTACGAACTGTCGGAGCGTCCACCCTGGTGGCAGACCTATTACACGCGCCGGGAGTTTCACGACGATCGCGCGACGTTTTTCCAGACGCGTTTCCAGGGGCAGACGCAGTACTTCTATCTGCTCAAGGTGGTGAATCCGGGCGAATTCCGCGCCAATCCGGCGCGGGTCGAGCCCATGTATCAACCGGAGTTTCTATCGGCCACCGAGAGCCGCGCGCTGGCGGTGAATCCATGAAGGCCGTGACGGCAGTACGACGGAAGAAAAGTCTCTGGGCGCTGCATCTGGCGGGGAACGCGGCGCTCGCGGCCGCCATTTATCAGTGGCTGTGGATTCCCGATCGCACGGTGACCGACCTCGCGCTGACGGCGTTTGCCGGGCTCGCGATCGTGGCATTGGCGCTCTGGCTTCACGGCGGCACGCTGATCTATTTCCGGCGGGAACATCAGTCCGGCGCCGCAACGCTTGGCGGCGCGTTCCGGCTGGCGGCGCGCCGGCTGCCGGCGCTGGCCGTGTGGGCGCTGGTTGTCGCGTTTGTGGGTTGGGCCATCATGCAACTCATGAACTGGCAGACGCCCGTATCGAATTGGATCGCGTCCTGGCTGACGCTCCGCCTGAGACGTCCGGTCAGGCCGGACACGGTGGCCTGGATTTATGGATGGATCGTGTGGTTTGCGGCCTGGGTAAAGTGGCCGTTCATGCTGCTGCCATGGGCCGAAAGCGCCCTTCAAAACGGCTTTGCCGCATATCGATGGAGCAACCTTACCAGGCCGCTGCGCACGTCCATGCGTCCCCGCTACTGGCTGCAATTCCTGACCGTGTTCGTGATCGGCGCGGTTATCCCGGCGCTGCTGGTGAACTGGCAGCCGGCGGTCGAAGGAATACGGGCGGAAACGGCCAGTCTCGTCATCCGATTTCTGGTAGCATACGTCATCGCGATTGCCGCCTGGCTCGTGATGGCTTCGGTGTTGGGCGCATGGGGCGAAAGGGAATGGGAATGAGGGACAGAGAGCAATTTCGCGGAAATCGAGAGAAATCGGGGACTGACCGGACTGACCCCAAATAATTCGGCCCTGGCAATTATTGGGGGGCGTTCCCGATTTCTCTGTGTCGGTAGCAAATGATCTGTCCGGCGCCCGCAGCAATATGAAATCTGCGAAACGCCGCTGGGCGAAGGCGAAGAAGGCGGAGAAGAGCTCGTTGTAGCTCGACAGCGCGTCCTGGGTTGGCTACGCTTCGCGCCGCGTTCGCCCGTGGGCGCGACTCGGCTGAGGGCTGGGAGCTTATCGGGAGCGCCGGGTTGTTCTGGCCCAAACGAGAAAAGCCGCCCCGTTCGCCAGGGGCAGCTTGCGCGCTAGGCGGTCAGCGGCTTGCATGAGGGCGCTGGCGCCGTGCATCGGCCCAAGAAAACCCGATTCCAGGGTGTTTCGCGAAACCGGTTCTGAGCGGACGGCATCCCGAGTACTGCCTGGAATGGCTTGCCGCGTTTCATCGGAGGACCAGAACGGCCAACACGGCAGGGGCCCGCGACCAACGCATACGGCCGCAACGCGATCGCGAGTTCGCATAAAGGCGTCCGTCCGTCAGGCAACTGAGCCATTTCAATGAACTGAAGACCTCTTGACAGTGTCAAAATATTAACCGATGTAAGGCCGTTTCAGAGCAAGGACACTTTGAATTTGAAGACGATGGTTGCCGGCGCGGTGTGTATCAGTCTTATCGCCCTTTTGGCGATGCCGCATTCGACCGTCAGCGCCGGTCAGGACAAACCCTTCGCCAACGACGGAATGATCGAGGGGCGTGTCATGCGGCCTGGGACGAAGGACGGCGTTGCCGATGTACGAATTGTCCTTGCGGGACCGACCCCCAGCCTGGAAACGTGGTTGAAGGGTGTCTATTCACCCAAGCCGGAGTTGACGCCCGCGATGCGCGAAGAGATTACCCGGCGCATCGAGAACTATCCGGCGGACTCTCCGCTTGAAAGCATCATTAGCGACATCCTGTTCTTTGAAGCGGCTCTCATGGACTTGCCGTTTCCGACGCAGAATCCAAGGACCAACAGCCGGCTGCCTGCGCCTCCACAGCGCGAGGTGATATCGGATGCGGATGGTCGGTTCAACTTCCAGAGTCTTCCGCCCGGGCGCTATCGGGTTCGCGCCGAGCGCGAGGGCTACTTCGATCCAGCTCTACCTGAAGGCGCGGTGAACCTTGATCCACGGCTTGCTATTGATTCACGGCTTGCTCGACCGAATGACGCGACCGTGGTCCTTACGGAGAAACAACCGATCGCCGATCTGACATTGCGTCTTGCTCCAGGCGCTGTAATCGGTGGCCGGGTCTGGGATCCTCTTGGCCGGCCCCTGGTGAGTTACTCGGTCACCGCTTACCGGCTCAGCTATAGCGGTGGGCGGACGAGCCTGCTAAGCGTCCGGACCTCAGATACGGACGATCGCGGAGAATACAGACTGTTCTGGTTGCCGCCGGGTCTCTACTTTGTCGCGGCGGAAGCCCCCCGAACGGCAACAAGACCCTCACGGGATGCGTTTGCGCGGACATTCCATCCCGGCGAGCGCGATCCGCGTCTCGCCCCGCCGATCCAGGTTGGCGACGGAGCGAACCTGGATGGAATTGATATCCAGGTTCGAGCGGACGCCATCCTGAAGATTTCGGGACGCATCGTGTCCCCTTTCGTCGACGCCAAGGGCCAGCCGACCTCACCGGCCGCCACGATGTATCTGACTTCAAGGAACTCGAACGCGCTGGACATCGAAAATGGTGGAGAGCGCGTCAAGACGGTTCAGAATGTCGCGTCTACAAAGGCCGGCGGCTCGTTCGAGCTTCGGAATGTCCTGCCCGGCTCCTACGACCTTTGGGCTTCGGCGCCGGACGGGAAGGGCGCCACGGGTTGGGGCCGCACGCGGATCGATGTCACCGACCGCGATCTCGACAATGTTTCGATTCCGATCAAACCGGATGTCGAGATTAAGAATCACGTCTCCGTGGATGGCGCGCCCTATGAGATGCCCGCAAGTCCCCCTGCCCGAACCGTTGGACTTCGTTTCGTGGGGCGGGCGATGCCGCAGTCGGTGGCGTTCAATACGTGCCAGACCTTTGCCGGGGCAAAGTGTCACGCGCCGGAGGGTCGTTACAGAGTGTCGGCGTTCAACCTGCCCACCAGGAACGCCTATGTGGAAGATATTCGGTTGAATGGGGTAAGCATCTATGACGAAGGCCTTGACCTGGTGGGGGCGCAAGCCCACGTCGAGGTGATCATCCGGACGAATGGCGCAAGCGTGAAGGGCACGGTTACCGACAGCGAGGGACATCCCTTCGCGTCTGCGCTGATCACGCTGCTGCCTCCGCAATCCCGGCGTGTCAACCCTTCGCTGTACCTGACGACGCAGGCGAATTATGCGGGGGAATTCGCAATCAACGGCGTTCCGCCGGGAGAGTACAAGGCGCTCGCATGGGAAAGTGTGTCAGGGGATGCCTTCATGAACTCCGCTTTCATGGAACCGTTTGAACAGCGTGGCAAGGTGATCAACGTAACGCCGGGACCGCCCACGAACGTCGGTCTGACGGTCATCCCGAGAAACCGCTTTGATTGACTTCGAGGCCTGCGGGAAATGTGGATGCGTTCAATAGCGTTCGTCGTGACTGCCGTCGCTCTCCTGATGCCGTCCATCGTGATGGTAGGCTCCGCGCCTCAGTCGGCCGCGCCGGCGCTCGGAGTTCTGGAAGGAATCGTTTTGGATTCCGTGACCGGAGAAGCGATTCCCGAAGCAGAGATCCGAGTCGCCGGCATCGACCTGGCCGCCTACGAGAACTTGAAGGCCGCATTTGCCGCTGTCCAGATTGCCGTTCCCGCTCCAGGCAATCTTTCCCTCGATCAGTTCTTCCGGGCGGTCTACGATCTGACCGATTCAAAGGTCCTGTCCTCGAACGACCGGCAAAAACTTACGGCGGCGATTGATTCCTTCCGGTCGGCCAACAATACTCGTTTCGACGCCAGGGAATCTCCATTTCGAGGATTTTCGGATGCCGCGGGACGGTTCGCGATTGCGAATCTTCCGCCCGGGCGCTATACGATCCGGGTCCAAAACGAAGGGTATTTCGCCCCCGAATCGGAGTTGCTCAGTATCGTGCCCGCCGGTGGGACTGTAAGAGTGACGGTACGGATGACGCCGGGCGGAGTGATCGCCGGACGGGTGACAGCGGATGGGAAACCGCAATCCGGGGTTAAAGTGCAGGCCTTCCGGGTCATATACCAAAACGGCTACCCGATGATGACATCCGTCGCTTCGAGAAACACGGATGACCGGGGTGAGTATCGGCTCTTCTACCTGCGTCCTGATGAGTATCTGATCGCAGTGACGCCGCAGGGCACACCTCAACGTCCTTCGATGGACATTACCGTGCCGGCTACTCCGCTGGCTCCGGCTTTGACGGACACTCCGGGCGTCCAGCCTCAGCGAACTTTTTATCCGGGGACACTCGACCGTTCCGCGGCGGAGAGAGTATTGGTCCACGCCGGCCGCGAGGTCGTGAATATCGATATTCCGGTTAGAACTTCGCGCCTTTATCGCGTCTCCGGCGAGATTCGCGTGCCTGCTCCTCCTGCGTCCCAAAGGATGCCCCCTCGCATTCCCGTCACCGTCACCAGTTGGCTTCATGACCCAAACACGCCCGACGATCTGGCAAACGCCTCGATGGGCGTTCTCCTCGAGCTCGCTGGAGATGTGCTTGTCGGAAACTTTCAGGCGAACAACGTGCTCCCCGGAATCTACGACTGGAGGATCGCGGGTTCATCGGTCGGAATGTCGAACTTTCTCGTCGATGTACGGGATGCGGACGTGCAGGGGCTCCGTTTCGAAATTCGTCCTGGAGTCGCGGTGAAGGGCACAATGACCGTGGATGGCGAAGCGCCTGGCGCAAACAAGGGCTATGTCGGATTTCAGATCGACGGCGTCAGAATGGCGCCCCGATTCGATGTGTTGGCTGACGAAAAGAACGGTAGCTTTTCCATTCCAAACGTTCCCGTGGGACACCTTCGCGCGATCCTTGGCGATGGTCTTCCGCCGAACCTCTATGTTGATGACGTTCGTGCCGGCGGGGAAAGTGTCTTCGACACGGGCTTCGAGGTCGGGACGGTCGACCCTCCTTCCGCCGCGGTCCTGCTGCGTTCCGGCGCCGCAGCGATCTCCGGAGCCGTAATCGACGATGCAGGGAAAACTGTCGTCGGCGCCGGGGTCGCGCTCGTCCCGCTTTTGTCCAATCGGCAAAACCTCGCGCGCTTCCATGACACCATCGCGGACGTTGATGGGAAGTTCAGTATCTCCAGCGTGGCGCCTGGAGAGTACAAACTCTTCGCCTGGCCTTCTGCCTTGTTTTCCCGGGCCGCTTACAATGCGGCATTTCTGTCGCGCTTCGAAGAGCAGGGTGTGCCAGTGACGATCTCTGGAAACGCCGCCAGCCTCACAGTGGAGTTGACTGCCATCTCGCAGCAGGCGCAGTAGAATTTACGCTTTCTGACCTCTGCGA
>DASUFH010000342.1:0-25047 GCA_036274645.1 Terriglobia bacterium | reverse complement strand
TTCGGCAGTCTTCTTCATTGGCGCAAGTTCTCCTTGCGCGAAGACCGGGAGCAGTATGGACTACGCAAGTGCGTATGTCAACCAATAAAGCACTTAACCTACTCAAATGTCCAAACTCCAGGGGCGGTCTATGACCGCCCGGCGTTTAAGGGTGGGTTTCTATTAGATCAGAGAATTCCACTCCGAAACTTCGGGCGGTCATAGACCGCCCCTCCAAGGCGGAAGCGGAGGCTATCGCGCAGGTTGGTTTGCTGTGCGATAGAGCACATCGACGACGTTGCGAATGTATTGTTCATCGCCGACACCGTCCGTAGCCTCCTGAGGGAAAGCCACCTTTTCGCGGAAGTACGCGGCCAGATATTCGAACAGTTCGACACGGGATTTCGGCTCGAACTCGTCGCGCCGGATCAGAGCCTGGAGCGCGGCGGCCGCCTCGGCCGGCTCCACCTGCTGACGGAGGCGCGCGGCAAGATGGGGGTATTGCCGCAGCGAATTGAACTTACCGGAGAGCAGTTGGTCCAGGTCCGGCTGGGCAAGAACCGGGATCCGCACGACGACCGTATTGGCGGCAATGTCGCCCAGTCTCTGCAGCTTTCCGCTCAGCCAGCAGGACACCCCGCCGACGAGATAGCACACCGGGAGGATATCGACGAAGCGGAGCAGATTCCGCGTGACGATCTGATCGAATTTCAGCCGCAGCCCCTCGGCGTCCAACACGCGCAGCCCGAACAGCCGCTTGCCAATGGTCTGGCCGCGCCACGCCCACTCCAGGAATATGGCGTAGCCCACGCTGATCACAAAGAACATCAATATCTGCGCGGCCGTGCCCACGCTGGAACTGAGCCAGTCCAGCCAGGACAGGAGGTTGGCCACCACCATCCGGAGGGTGAGTATGCACATCAGGTCGACAAACCATGCGGCGCACCGCATGGCCGGCCCCGCGAGGGTCTGCGAAAAGACGATGCCCTCCGGCGTTTCAACGGACAGCCGATTCGTTCTCATGACCACCGGACCTTGCCAGATAAAAATACAGCAGCATGGCCTCCACGACGCCGAAGGCGATCTTTGCGCTGTAGGGAACGAGCGGCTCGTGATATTGCGACAGGAACGCTTCGACGAATCCAGCCCAGATCAGCAGCAGGGCCACGCCCATGGCCAGCGTCACGATGTCGGGAGTGGCGCGGCGCAGGCGCGCGCCGAGCGGAACGCGGTTCCCCCAACCGATCAGGGCAAACGCCAGGATGAAGCCCGCCTGTCCGGAGATGAGAATCGCGGGAATCTCGATGACGCCGTGCGGCAGAAGCCATCCCAGCAGGAACCGGGCCTGACCGTCCCCGATGTAGTCGAGGCCAATGGCTCCCAGCGCGATGCCATTGAAGAACAGCAGCGCGGTCGTGCCGGCGCCCCAGGAAATTCCGAGCGCCAGCGTGAAGAGTGAAACCTGAATGTTGTGGGTGATCAGGTGGGCGGAGAACGCGGGCTTCTTGCCGGTAAGCGGATCTTCGGCCCGGGTCTCTTCCTGATGGACCCGTTGGGAGGGCGTCATCATGTCGTGCCCGAAAGGCATCGTGACATGACGGGATTCCGGATCAACCCAGGTGGCCAGACCGCCGAACAGGACGCCCACCAGCGTGACGGCGACCGACAGCTGGAACGCGCGCAGGTTGCGGCGGAATGTCTGCGGCAACGTCCGGCGTAACCACTGCAATGGAAAGATCTGCCGCCCCTTTTTCCGGGTCTCGTGGATCTCCCCGTATGCCCTGGACACCAGGCTCTCGAGGTATCGCAGTGTTTCCGGCTCGGCGGAAAACGTCGCCAGCTTCGCAAGGTCCGCGGAAGCGCGTTCGTACAGCTCATGAAATCGCTGGACGCGCTCGATCGGCATGCGGAGGTTCGGGTCCGATTCCAGCGCATGCAGCGACGTTTCCAGTTCGGCCCAGGCCGGCCGCTCCACCGCGATAAAGCGATCGAGATCGATGATCATATCTGCCTCCGGCTGACGCTGAGGTACGGCGACACGACCGCGACAAACCGATCGAGGCCGGTGATCATATCAATTGCCTCCGTTTGACGCTGAGGTACTGCGACACGACGCTGGCGGAAAGCTTTTCGTTCTCGACCATTGTCAGGTGAACGCCGCGGCGCTTCAACGTCCTTTCCAGCTGGCGCAACCGATTCCAGCGCAGTTGGCCACCGAGACGCGCATAGACGTCGTCGATGGAAGCGGGGTGGTCGGTGAACAGCGGACCGACACCGTCCTGCTGAATTGTCTGGGCCAGCGCGACATGCTGGCGGCGGACCAGTTCCACGCCCCGGACAAACCCCTCGGCAATCACCGGATCGTCGAGCGACGTCAGAAAAACGATCAGGGCGCGGCGCCGCATCCGGACGCGAATAAAGGAGCACAGTTCGTCAAAATCCGGCGTCACCGGACGGGAACGAAGTGTGTACAGCGCGTCGCGGCACGCGCTGTAGTGCGCTTTGCCGTTTTTCGAGCGGACGAACCGGTCCACGCGATCGCTGAACGCAATCAGGCCGAACAGGTCTCCCTGCTGTTCAGCGGCCACCGCCAGCACGAGCGCGGCCGCCATCATGCGTTCGAGCACGGTGGTTTCGTCCGAAGATTCGTCGCTGGACCGGACCGGCCGGGCCGACAGGCGCGACGCGTCGATGACGGCGTAGACCTCCTGAGTCTTCTCGATCTGGAAGACCCGGGTTACAGGTTTGCCACGGCGGGCCGATCCTTTCCAGTCGATCTCGTCGTAGGCGTCTCCGGGAAGGTATTCCCGAAGCTTTTCGAAGTCTCGTCCCTTACCGACCTGGCGTTGCGCGTGAACGCCAAAAGCCCCGCGGCGCAGGAAAAGGGCCGCCAGATTGTGGCGCTCTTTCCAGAGATTCGGATAGACACGGATTTCGCAGCGAACCGGTGTGGTCTTGCGCGCCGCCCAGAATCCCCAGCGGGACGGTCCTTCAACATAGGCCGCGGAGACCGGGTAGGCGCCGCGAACCGCGCCGGCGCACGTCCATTCAAACCGCGACCATTCCGCATCCGCCGGCGCCTGGACAGCGAGTTCCTCAACGGAAGCGGATATCTGGGACGGAAGCCCCAGGGCGACGCGAAAGATTGCGGCGTGTCCGCCCTCGTTGCGGATCCGCACATCGAACGACTGCTCGCGTCCCACAGACATGCGCACGATCGGAGGCAGCTCGATGGCGACACCACTCAACCTTCCGGAGGCGCCGGCGGCATCGATCAGAACCACGATTCCCAGCAGAACGACGGCGGCGAGAGCCGCGCCTCCGGCGCCGGGAGCGGCCGCGGCGATCAGCGACGCGGAAATCGTCACGGTGGCCGTCCAAAACAACAGTCTGGCGCTGGGAACAATCATCGAATCCGACCGGCTCCTTTATCGAGTGTGTTTTCCTGCGGGGGCGGTCGATGACCGCCCATTTCCCTCCGCAGTGATCTATCGAGGCACAGCGACCTGCTGAAGGATCTGCCCGATAACTTCGGCCACGGAGAGCCCCTCGATCTCGAACTCCGGACGCAGGATCAAACGATGCTCCAGAACAGGTATGGCCATCGCCTTAACGTCGTCCGGCGTCACGAACTCGCGCCCCGAAATCGCCGCGTAACCCCGCGCGGCCATGATCAGCGCCTGGGTCGCGCGGGGGCCGGCGCCAACCAGAACGCTTTCGTGCGCGCGTGTCTCGCGTACGATATCCACCAGGTACCCCGTCAATTCCTCACGAATCGTGATCCCACCCAGCAGTTCCCGCAACTCCGCAAGATCGGCGCCGCGAATCACCGGCTTCACCGCGCCGCTCGACAGCAGCGTCTCCGGCGCCTCCGGCGTCATGGTCCTCATCGCGAGCGCCAGTTCCTCGGAGCGCTCCGGAGCGTGCATGGTGATCTTCAGCATGAACCGATCTTTCTGCGCCTCGGGCAACGGGTACGTGCCCTCGTATTCGATCGGGTTCTGCGTGGCAAAAACCGTGAAGTTCGGCGGCAAGGGATAAGTATCCCGATCGATCGTCACGACGCGCTCCTGCATGGCCTGCAGCAGCGCCGACTGCGTCTTTGCGGGGGCGCGGTTAATTTCGTCCGCCAGCAGAAACGACGTGAACACGGGCCCCTTCACCAGCGAAAACTCGTTGCGCTGCAGGTTGAACACGTTCGTGCCGGTAATGTCCGCCGGCATCAGATCGGGAGTGAACTGGATACGGGAGAAGCCCGCGCCGAGCACATGGGCCAGCGTGCGAACAAGCAACGTCTTGGCCACGCCGGGCACTCCTTCAATCAGCGCGTGATTGCCGGTGAAGATGGCGATGAGCGCCTTGTCGATGACGTCGTGCTGTCCAATGACGATTTTGGCGGTTTCGCGCCGGGCCTCGGCAAGTGTTTCCTTGAGTCGTTCCAGGTTCATCATGGGTGGTGTTTCTTGAGAATGTCCGTGATTGCCGCGTAGGCGCGGATCGGGTCCTGCTCCCTCGACGGCCGCGTCGCTTCGTTTTGAAATGCCGCCACGGCCCGTTCGATCCGGGCGGCGGAATGGGTACCGGTCTGGACGGCCGCCTTCCACTCCGCAAAACATGTGGCGAGAAGATCGCCGGGCGGAACGTTGCGCCGCAACAGATTCACAAACCCCGACGCCGCGTCTTTGCCGGCAATGCGCTGATGGTGATTGCGGACAACGCGAGGCGCGAGGCTCAGCGAGTTCTTCCAGATGAACAGCCCCACCACAAGCAGCAGCGCCGCCGCCAGCCCCTGCAGGCGATACCGGCGAATCAGCGTGGCCACGCCTGGATTCTCGGTCACGCCCAGGTGCGCTTCATCAAAATAGACGGTGTGGTTCGAGCCGACCATCCAGGCCAGGAGCGCGGTCTGGCGGTCGCCATGGAGGGCCTCGTTGGAAAGAAAGAACGAGTCGGTGGCGATCACGATCGCGCCCTTCCCAAAACGACGTTCCGCAACGACCGGTCCTGCTCCCTCCCGCGTGTAAATCGGACGCCAGTCGGCGCTGACGTTGTCCAGAACGATGCCGCTGTGCCAGTCGATTTCAGCGGGCAGCGGCAGACCGCTGACGTTTCGCGCCCGAACCGGATCGTATCCGCCTTCCTTGTTCCGCGACAAATCGCGCGTGACCAGAGTCAGGCCCCAGCGATCTTTGACCTGGACGATTTTCGCTTCTTCTTCCGGACTCGGTTTCTCCTTTTTCTTCTCCTCTTCGTCGGGCCGGACCCGCCGGGGGACCTCGGCGTCCGGATACAGCGCAATAACCAGCCGCCCTCCCTCGGCAACGAAGCGCTCCACCTCCTGGACGACCTCCCGCGGAACGGCGCGCCAGTCGTTCGCCGAAGCCGCCAGATGCAGGTAGGCGGTCGCGGCGCCGGCGGGAAGCCTGTTCTGGCTCGAGTAGTCCCGCGCGACGGTCATGCCCGGCATGCGTTCCAGGCTTTCATAAAGAGCCATCGCTCCAAGCGGGTCGGAGCGAAGAGAGGAATATGGCGGATAGACGTCACCCTGCTCGATCCGGAGCATCAGCAGTTGGACAACGCCAATGACCAGGGCCGCCGCGGCGGCCACCAGCAGGACGGCCGGCGCATGGCGCCTCATGCCGCCCCCCGGATTGCTTCAACATTCTCGACGAACCGATTGACCAGCTCTCCGTCGGCTTCATCCGTTCCGTACCAGACCCGCTCGAGCGTCAGCCGGTTTTCTCCAAAGACCTGAACGAGCGACGGAAGAGCGTGCGCCCGGCGAGCGAGTTCGTTCTCGTATTCGCGATTCGACTTGAAACGCGCGATACCGATCAGATTGCGATCCGCCAGATGAGCCAGGCTCGCAAAATAGAATGCGCGCATGGCCAGGCGCAGTTCCCCGCGTTCGATCAACTCCCGGCCCAGCCGGGTCCATCCATCCTCGGGCAGATCGCTGGCGCTGGTCACCTCCGATGAGATATCCGGACCGATGGCAAGCGCTTCCGCCGTGGCCACGGCGTTCCCTGCAGCCTGGCGCCGCCGCATCCTCAACAGCCAGACCGCGGCCGCGGCCAGGGCGGCCGCCAGAAGGGTATAAAGCAAGAACTGCGATGACAGAAGGCGGCCCAATCCGGACGCCGCCGTTCCCGCGCCGCGATCGCGCCTGAAGAGCCAGTCCATAATCCAGTCAATTGCATCCGCAATCGGCTTGCGGATGTATTCAATGACGTCGCGAAGGAATCTGGCAATGACCCCTTCCTCTTCCGGACGGGTCTCCCGGGGCATCCGCCATACATATTTCCGCGCCTGAAGCACGTTGTCGATTTCGCGGTCCAGATCCTCGGGCGCCACCGCCGGACCGGTCACGTTCTCCGCGCCAGCCTGTCCTCCGGCGGCCATCGATCCGGCCCGGACTTCGTGAGCGCCACCCAGCGCGAACATCGCCGCCAGCAGAATCATGACGGCAATTCGGCGCGCCGACTGCGCGAGTTCCTCAAACGTCGCGCGGATGTCGGCGCCGGACTCCAGCGCTTCTCCGTGGAAGCAGCGCAGGGCATACATCGTCTTCACGATCGGATCCACGGCAAGGTAGGTCAGCGCGATCACCGACACCAGAAACGTCGTGTTGAACATGGCAATCGGGCTCCGCGTAAACACGGTCTCGATGTCGAGAAAGCTCTTCAGCAGGCTCGGCGCCATCAGCGCCGCCGCAGCCAGATTCACCAGAACCAGCAGCGAGAATCCCGAAACGACGGCGAGCGCGACATGGTTCTGTCCCGGCCAGAGGCTTGCCTGCTTCCACGCCGACCGGATAAGAGATGTCGGCGTGGCGTCGGGATCCGAGAGCGTGGTCGCATTCTGATAGAACGCGTAAACCCAGCCAAACGGCGCCACAAGGATGCTGGCCAGTGGAATCAGGAAGAGGCCGGACGGCTGCACGGCGATCTGGAGCGCAAGAACGCGAAGATGCTGGCGGGCGCTCCACCGGGCCGGGGTCTCTCCGGCAAGCATGCTGCGAATATTCCGCCCGAAAAGCGCCTGCCAGTGCTTCATCCAGATGAACGCGGCCGTGGTCCAGAACGCCGATCCCGGCAGACTTGCAGCGGCAAAGGCGCTTTGACTCATGTCGGTCCAGAAGTAGAGGAACACCAGAATGAACGGAATGGCGCCGACGTAGTAGAGCGCCATTGTCCCGGCCGGAGCGACGCGAAAGACGCTCATCGCATCGTCCAGCAATTCCAGACCGTTGACGCCCTGTCTGCGATCCCGCCGTTTGGTCCGGCGTTTCCGGCTTTCGTTGATTACTGGCGGAGCCATGGAACCTGCCAGATGCTCGTTTCATGAAACGTGTCGGTCAAGCGCAACAGCGCCGCTCCCACCAGATAGAAGAAGAACCACGCCGACATCGTTCCCAAGACGACGCCAGAGGCCCGTCCGAGCCGCGGCCACGCCGATCTCCGGGTGGACGCGCGCTCCGCCAGTTTCTTGAGACAGGTCGCGCACAACACCCGGCTCTCGTGTTCCGTCACACATTCGCGACAGAATGACCGCCGGCAGCCCGGGCAGCGCGCGGCCGCCTCCCGCTGGCCATGGTTGAAACAGCGCTCTCGGAGAATGGCGCTCATGGCGTGGGTGTCTCTCCTGCCGAAGCGGCCGCGTCCGCCAGCGGCGGCGGAATGGCGGTGGACACGCCTGCGGGCCGCGATTCACTCAGTTGTTCCAGACCGGCGGCGATCGCCTCACGGGTCAACTCACCCTGCGCCGCCGCGATCAGGGGACGAACGATGGCCAACACCCGCTGCGCGCGGCGCACGCGGCTGAGCGAGGGCAGATATTCACGCTGTACCGCGGTACGCACCTGGCAATCGCAGGTCGGACCGAAGACGTTGTTGACGACAAGCAGCGCCACCAGCGGAGAGGCCAATATGAGCCAGACGATCAGTCGCGCGCCCAATTCCGGATTTGTGCCCAACCCGAACGCCAGGCAGAGCGCCGTCAACACGGAAAGAATCCAGTTCCAGAGCCGCCGGCGGCCGTTGGGCCGGATGATGATCGCCTGAATGTCGCGAAAATAGAATCGCTTGTAGGTTTCCGAATACCCCGTCGAATCGATCTGCAGCAGGTGATCCCGCCCCAGCCAGAGACTGGCGCGCCGGCTAAGAGATAATCCTCCCCCTGCGCCCGGGCCCCGCCCGGAACGCGTCCGCGTCAACCGGCGATACTCTCGTTCAGGCATTCAACTCCATGACCAGCATCGCCACGATCACGATCCACGCCACCAGTTCAGCAGAGGCAAACGCGATGGCGAAGACAAAACGGATCCTCGAACGACGCGCGAGACTGAGCGGCGCTTTCCAGTACCGAATGGCAATAAAGAGAGCGATCGGCGCCGTGACAAATGTGGCAAAAAAGAACAGGGCCACAGGCAGGACCGCCACGCTCAACGCAATGCTGTCGTAAAGTGTGCGGCGATCGTCGAGAGCCTTGATGCGTCCAGTCGCTTTTCCCTGCTCCAGGCACAGGGGACAAAAGTGCGACTCGCTAATGGCGCAGTCACACAATGCGCAGAGAAACCGGCCACAACTCTGACAGGAGAGAACCGCGCGCTTCTGCGGGTGAAAAAAGCAGGTCGACTCGCCTTCGACCAGAACGGCTTCGCCGCTCTGCCCGGGCGAGGAGCGACGGAACAGCGCTGGGAACACCTCCACCTGCAATGGAGTCCCGCAACTGGCGCACGCCGCCATTCCGGAAACGTTGAGGATCTCCGGCCGCAGCCACCGGTGGCACTGAGGACAGGCTGGATGGGAGCCGGCCATATCACCTGATCAGAATCACGCGGGTGTCGCAAATCCGATCGTGCAACGCCCGCTTTTCGTCGTCAAACGCGGCCATGATATAGCCGATAAACAGGATGAGCTGACTCAACTGCTTCGCAAAGCATCGACCCAGCGCAAGTGGATAGGAGACTGGAAGTCCATCGGCGGTGACCACTTTGATCCCGCAGATTAACTTCCCCAGCGTTCTTCCAAATCTCCCGATGAGAATCACTTCGTAGGCGATTGCGAAGAAGAACAGGAGCATCTCCGCTCCAATAACGGCCACTTCGGGAGATTCATCCATCATGTCGAACCCAAAAGCCAGGATAAACAGACTCATGAAAAAAATGATGTACACGATGGAGTCGATGAATGACGCGAGAACCCGAATCCAGAATCCCGCATAGCGCAGGGTGGACGCTCCCACGCGAACGCCCTCGGCGAGTTTCTGCATGAACAGCGGCTTGCAGGTAGCGCACACGTAGTTCCTGGCATACCGGATCATGTCTTCAACGGCGAAGTTTGCGCCGCATTCCACACACTGAGCCTGAATGGCGCCGCTCATTTCATGTTCTTCGATATTCATTGTCCATTCATGCTGGCCAACCGCCGGTTTTCTCACAGGGCCCCATGGAAAATCAAATCTTTTTCACCCTTCAAATTGCAATTGAGCCCACTCCGAGGTTTCAACCGGCGGAACGCGCGGGCGCAGACGTCCGGTAACACGTTGGATTATGATGTCGGCGCGCGCAATCATGAACAAAGTCTTCCGGATTCTCATTGTTCTCCTGATGTTCGCTGCAATGTCCGGCTTTCAGACGCGGACGGATCCCTCGCCACGCGCCGTGCTGCGCCCCAGAGTGACGGGCCCGATCTCGCTGCGTATGAATCAGCCGGCGCGACAGCTGTACGAAACGCTGGCCGATCTCGCCGGCATCCAGGTGATCTTCCATCGTCAGTTCCAGAGTGGCGCTCCCGTCATGCTGGTTCTGGAAAACGTGGATATCTTCGGCGCGCTCGACCTGCTTTCATTCCAGACGGGAAATTTCTGGCAGGCTGAAGACGACCACACCATCATCGTCGCGACGGACAATCCGACGGTCCGGCGCGAAGTCGAGCCGATGATCATGAAGACGTTCTATCTGGTGAACGTCACCCGGCAGCAGGACATCACGGAACTGGTCACGATGCTGCGCTCGACGCTGCAGATCAATCAGATTTCGGTCAGCACACCGTTAAGCGCGCTCGTTGTCCGGGACACGCCCGACAGGATCGCGCTGGTAGAACTGCTGCTCATGAATTCCGGCGTCATCAGTCCCGCGCCGAAACCGGCGCCGGCGGCGCCGGTTCCCACAGGCAATGGGGGCCCCGCGCTGGCCGCGCGGATTGCGCGCGCCACGGCCATCGCGGTGGATGGCGCGGGGAACATCTTCGTTCTCGACACGGGTCATGTGCGCAGAGTGACGACGGATGGAATCATCCGCGCGATTTCGACGGACGACATTGCCGACCTGTACGCGGCGGATATCGCCGCCGACGCGGAAGGCAATCTCTACATCGCCGACGACATCAACCATCGCGTGCGCAAGCTGTCCCCATCCGGAACGATCCAGACCATTGCCGGTAACGGCCGCGCCGGTTTCCGCGGCGATGGAGGCCGGGCCGTCGACGCCCAGCTCAGCGCGCCCAGGAAGGTCGCCGTGGACGGGGCGGGCAATATTTACGTGGCGGATTCCGGAAACCAGCGCATCCGCCGGATTACACCCAAAGGGGGCATCGACACCATTGCGGGAAACGGCGCGTGGGGCTTTGCGGGCGACGGAGGCCCGGCGCAGAGGGCGCGCCTCAGCGCGATCTCCGGTATCGCCGTGGACGGCGCCGGCAACATCTATATCGGGGATGGCGGCGCCAGAACACGCCGCATTACTCCGAAGGGAATGATCGAGACCATCGCCGGAACCGGCGCGCCTGGATCCAGGGGTGATGGCGGACCGGCCGTCCGCGCCGAAATCGAGGTGGCCAGCCTGGCGGCGGATCGGATGGGAAACGTGTTCATCGTGGAGGTCAACCGAATCCGCCAGGTCACGCCTGATGGATTGATCCGAACCATTGCCGGCGCAAACGCGCCAGGTTTCGCGGGCGATGGCGGACCGGCGGTGGCCGCGCGATTCAGTGGACCACGAGCCATCGCCGTGAATGCGGATGGAACGCTGTATATCGCCGATACGCTGAATGGACGCATCCGCCGGGTGACACCCGATGGCGTGATCTCGACGGTCGCGGGAACGGCGCCCGACCGTTTGTAGGGGCGGTCATAGACCGCCCCTACAGGCAGGCGGGAACCCGAGATGTTTCTTCAACGGGGTTTCTCGGCGCGGACCAGTACGTATTCCACCAGGCGCCGCCGATACGTCCAGATCAGGACGTGGTCAATCAGTTGTCCGAGGCGGCCGGCGACGAACCCGCGAATCCGCGCCAGTTCCCGCCGGACTTCCAGCCGGCGCTGCTCCAGGTAATATCCCGGAATCACGCGTTCACCGACCTCCGTCACCTCGATATTCATGAACCCGTGTTCCGCCAGCTTCGTGCGATAGGCGTCCGTCGTCCAGATGTTCGCGGCAGGCACTTTCCACATCCGGCAGGTCAGACCGATCAGTCCGCGATCAAAGCGACCCAGGTTTTCCCGTGGAACCGTGTAGTCCGCGAGCGCCATCACGCCACCGGGACGGAGGACGCGCCAGGCCTCTTTGAGAAAACGGTCGCGGGTGTTGAAGTGTTCCGGCCCTTCGATGCTCATCACGTGAGAAAAGGTCCCATCGGCAAAGGGGATGGCGGTGGCGGAACCGTGGTGGAACGATACGCGCGAGTCGATCCCATTCTCGCGAGCGCGGGCCCGCGCTCGCTCGACGTGTTTCCAGGTGGCGTCCAGGCCTTCAATGCGCGGACCGTTGAAGCGTCGATAGAGCAGCACATCCTGCGGGCCCATGCCCGGCGCCACGTCCAGCACATGACTGGAGCCGTCGATCCCCAGCATCTCGCCGATGCGCAACACGAGCGTCTCGGCCGCTTTCAGATAGTCCGTATTGCCGTTCTCCCACAATCCGAAATTCAGATATCCGCCGTGAAAGTCGCCGAAGTTCTCGACGCCGGCGGAATAGAAGGACTCCACCGCGCTCTCGTGCGTGTCGCCGGCCCAGACATGTCGATCCATGGAGAGAAATCCTATATTCGCCGGCCGGGAATCTCAACGCCGGCGACGGGGATCATCCCCGGGATCGACCGAGATCCTGTGAATGCGCGCGGGCCTGCCTATTCCAATGCCGGCGGGTCAGGTGATCTCATACCATGAGCCACGTCCGCGCCCGAGCAGCTTCAGCCGGCGCGCCGCAACGAGTTGCCGCAGGTGGAGCTTCAGGGTGTTGCGGTTGGCGCGCGTCAGCAGCAACGCGTCGTTAAGCGTGAGCCTTCCGTGCTGGCGGGTCAGGCTCAGGATGCGCTCGTCCAGTTCGGGGAGCGCGCCCATCACGCGTTCCTGCTCGAGTTTCCTGCCGAGGACATTTTTCTGCCGCACGAGACAGTGCAGAAAGAAGCGCACCCAGTCGATGAGTTGTGACTCGTCGCGATCGAGCGTCATCTGGGACCGGCGCAACGATCGATAGTAGAGCTCGCGATTCTCCTCGATGATCCGCTCCAGCGAGGTGTAGGGCGCGTAGCTGTAACCCGTCCGCAACAGGAGCAGATTCGTGAGCACCCGCGCCAGCCTCCCGTTGCCGTCCTGGAATGGATGAACGGCGAGGAAACGAACGATGAACACCGCAATCACCAGCAGCGGATGATGTTCGTCCTTTTCGAGCGCTTCGCGCGTCCAGGTCACGAGTTCTTCCATCAGACGCGGCGTATCGAACGGACTGGCGGTTTCAAACACCACGCCAATGCTCTTACCCTTTTCGTCGAACGCCTCGACGTTATTCGAAACGGTCTTGTAGTGCCCGCGATGACGTTCGTCCTTCTCGGAATGCTTGAGCAGAATTCCGTGGAGCTGCTTGAGATGGTTTTCCGTCAGCGGGATGTCGCGCCATGCCTCAAACACGAGTGTCGTCGCGTCCGCATAACCGGCCACCTCCTGCTCGTCCCGTGTATCGAAATGCTCCGCCTTGATACCGGACAGCAGGCGGTCGACCTCGCTGTCGGTGAGCTTTGCTCCCTCGATTCTCGTCGACGCTCCCGCGGACTCGATCGTCGCCACCCGCTTCAACGCCGCCAGACGTTCCGGCGCCAGATTTCCCAGGGCCCTCCAGCTGCCCTTGAACTCATCCACTTCAGCCACCAGGCGAAGGAGTTCCGTCGTAACGGATAGATTCTTCAGTGGATCAAAGGCCATACCCGAAAATATACCCGAATCTACCCAAAAAGGATGCGGGTGTTTTTGGGTAGCTTAACGGGTAAACCGACACGTTGAGCCCTGGTCTGCCCGATGCAGGCGTACAAAGCCGCGCAAAAGACCTGAGCGTACATACCAGGTCCCTGCTACAGTTCCGCGTCAATGGCGCTCATTCAGGACATCGAGCACGGTTCGTCGTGGCAGACTTTTGAAATCCCATTGCCCGGTATTGTTCTGCTGATCGGGGTCCTGCTTCTGATCGTAGTCATCGTCATGAGGTTTGCCCGCAAAAGTCCGCGCCATTAATTCCACGATGCCCATGGCTCGCTTCTCCATGCCGGTTCCAGCCAATCGAGGCCGGTTCCAGCCAGTCGAGAACGATGACCAATTCATTCCCTGTTTGGACAAAGCGAACAATTCCTTGTATCCTCGGTCGCATTCTCCGTCAGTGGAGGCATTTCTGAAGGCTCTGTATTCGCGATCGCACCGCGTAACTGAGGTTTTGGCTATTGGCGCGTTTGGCCTGCTGACATTGGAGCTCGCCTGGTCCGTCCGCCTGGCGTTGGTGAGTACTTACGCCTGGATCCTTATGGCGCTCTCGGCCATTGTCGGCTACGCGCTGGCGGATCTGGTTTCGGGAATCGTGCACTGGCTGGCAGACCGCTACGGCAGCGAGGACACGCCGTTTCTCGGCGCAAATTACATTCGGCCGTTCCGCGAACACCACACGGACCCGATGGCGATCACACGGCACGGATTCATCGAGACCAATGGATCGAACTGCATCATCTCGACGCCATTCATGGCGCTTGCGCTCATCTGCGGACCGGACGATCCTTCGGCTCTGTCGGCGTTCTTTTTCGGGGGAACGCTGACCTTTTCACTGGCCATTTTCGCCACGAACCAGTTTCACAAATGGGCGCACATGGAGCGCGCGCCGTGGCTGGCCAGAACGCTGATGCGGTTGTCGCTGATCCTGAGTCCCGCGCACCACGGGGTTCATCACAATAAGCCGTTTGACCGCAATTACTGCATTACCGTCGGAATGTGGAACCCTCTCTTAAGCCGCTGGCGGCTTTTTGAGCGCGCGGAATCCGGACTTGCCGCCGTCACCGGCGCGCGTCCCTGTGAAGAAGCGACCAACGAAAGCTGAGAACACGATCCAAATCGACAGCCCGGCGGCCCGATCCACGCAACCGTTCAGGTCGCGTAACGCTCAGCGATAGAAATCGATCCATTCGAGCGTCAACGCCGGCGTGTCGTTGCGCAGGATCGCAACGGGAACTTCCAGTTCAAACCAGCCTCCGGACGGTGGCAGACTGACGATGGGTTTGCCCCGCTCGTCGAAGGCCCGGATATCCGTCCAGTATTCACTCGACCGGCCAATCTCTTCTTCTTTCCCGCCGTCGCGCGTCAGGCTGAGACGCCGCTCGGCGCCGCTCAGGCTGGACACGGACAGACCGAGCGTGACTTTTCCGGAAGTGATCCGGAGCGATTCCAGACCGCGAAGATTCAGGCGGAGCGTCAGGCGCGGCCAGCGTTCGCCGCTGCGCTGGAACGTCGCGCTTCCGATACCGCGCGGACTGGTAATGACGGCTTCGACCCGATCTCCTTTTCGCGTCAATGCAACTGTGTCGCCGGCATTGCGAGTGACGGCCCGGACCGGCATTTCCTGAAGAACCGGCGCGGCGCCTGTCTCGACAACGGCGATGCCCGCCAGCGCAATCAAAAGAAGCCACCGCATGGCTAGTCCGTGATCCGGACGGCGATTACTGCGGATACGCCTTCACGAACGCGATCCAGGCCGCGTTGGAGCGCCGGCCCGACCTCCGCGGTTTCCGTGACGTTTTCACCGTATCCGCCCGCCGTTTCGGCGAGTTTGGCAAAGTCTGAAGACGGATCGAAAAATCCTCCCGCGAAATTATCGGACTGGACCGCATCGCCCTCCGGATACATCGATCGAAGGGACGTCGTGCCGGTGCTGTACCAGCCGTTCGCAAAGATGACCGAGAGAAACGGCGCCTGGTGGAAGCGGGCCGCCCACAGCGCGGAGAGCGGCGAGCCGAACGCAAAGAATCCGTCACCGCTGGCCAGAACCACATCCCGATCGGGGCGCGCCAGTTTCGCGCCAACCGCCGCGCCGGATCCCCACCCCCCGGCGCTGCTGCCCGTACGCAGGTAGGTTCCGGGCACACTCCGCCGGGCGTAGTCCCGCACATAGTGGCCGCTGCTGACGACGTCGTTCATCAGGATCGCTTCCGGATCAAGAACCTGGCTCAACTGATAGGCCAGCCATCGCCCGGTCGGCCGCGCAAGCCGGCCGGCGTCTTCGGCGCGACTCTGTTCGTCGGCCAGCCAACGGCGTTTCGCGTCCTCGAGACGGGCGCGGCGCGCCGCGATCCGCGACAGATCCGAACGATCCAGCATCCGCGACGCTTCCTCGGTCACGGCGCGCGCCACATTCACCGGCGCAGCGGTCAGCCAGAGATCGGCGCGATATTCCATCGTTTTGTAGCGGGAAAGCGCGGGGTCCGGACACACCCATGCGATTTTCGCGTCAGGTCCCGGAGAATCGACGCCCGGAGTAAATGGAGTCAGATCGTCCACGACAAACGCCACATCCACATCACTGGCGCCGGGTTCCACGCGATACAGCGGATGCGTCGCGGGGAAATTCATCCGGGTGGCCAGTGGAGAGGATTCCACCACCGGAATGGCCAGAAGTTCGGCCAGGCGCACGTATTCTTCGATTGCGGCCGGATCCTCTCCCAGCCGGGCCGTAAACAGACACGGATTCTCCGCTTTCACCAGCCAGCGCGCCAGCGCGCGGGCATCGTCCGGATCGGGCCACGACGGACGCGCCAGCCCCATCTGGGGACACGTCGGAAAACGGGTGGCGCCGGGCAGCGGCAGCATCGCCGTCTCGCGCGGAATGGAAAGATAAACCGGCCCCTTCGGTTCGCTCTGCGCCACTTGCAGCAGCCGGCTCACCATCAGGCCGGGATTGTCTTCGTGCTCCAGCCGGTGGTCGAGTTTGGTGTACTGCCGCACGATTCCCGCCTGGTCGCGCGGCTCCTGCACCCAGTTGATGAAGATGTCCCGGCCGCCACGCATCTGCCCGGGAAAGGCGCGGGGTCCGGCGCCCGCCGTGATGAGCACCGGCGCGCGGTCGTGCCAGGCGGCGTGGATAGCGGCGCCCATGTGCAATGTGCCGACGTCGACGTGGACCGCCACCGCGGACGGCTTCCCCGAAATCATCGAGTAGCCCGAAGCGGCGTTCAGCGCCACCGATTCGTGGATCATCGTCGTGAGCGCCGGCGCGGCCCATCCCCGGCGACGGGCCCGCGCCGTGCTTTCCTGAAAAAACGCCATCTCGGTGCCGGAGACGAAAAACAGGCGGTCCACTCCCCCGAGTTTCATCGAAGCGACGATCGCGTCAGACCATTCCTCAGCCGGATACTCGCCCCAAAAACGATCCGTTCCCTGCGGTTTCATGGCTGGTGAGGATACCATCGGATCAGCGTCATCGGTCCGGGTCCGCTTCGCGCCCCCGCCAGTCTTCGAGCAACGCTTCGAATTGCGCAACGGTATCCACATCGCACAGGATGCCCGGAGAGTTCATCGGAACCTCCACAACGCGCCCGGGATCCCGACGGACGACGATGTTGGCGCCCTCGTCCGGACCGAGTTCGAGAATCTCGTCGAGGACCGCGCGGGAGAATGCCACCGGATGCCCGCGCCGCCCCGCGTAGATGGGAACGGCGATGCCCCCGGGCTTCATCGCCCGAAGGAGTTCGCGGATTGTCGCCGCCTCAATCCACGGATGATCCACCAGACACAGGACCGCGCCATCAATATCCGCAGGCAGGGAGCGAATGCCGGCCTGCAATGAGGTCGTCATTCCCTGCTCCCAGATGGGATTGAACACAAACGGCAGGCCGGGAAGGGCGGATTGAATCTCGTTGCGGTGACGGCCCACGACAACAACAAACGCGGCGATCGACGCTTCCGTAACGGCGTCGCAGACCCGTTCCAGAAAGGTACGGCCGGCCAGACGCAGCAGGGCTTTCGGAGACCCCATGCGTTCGGATTTTCCCGCGGCCAGAATGACCGAGGCGACGTTTTTAACCGGATTCTTTGCCTGCATCTGTTCAGCGTCCGCTCAATGCGTCAGGCCGTAGATGATCATGTTGATCGCAAGCTTGTACCCATACACCGTGAACGGAACGGGATACCCCGGAACGTCGGCGTTTTCGTAGGCGTCGCCGAGATCCGTATTGTGGTTGATCACGACCATGAGGCGCCCTTCATCGTCGAAGACGCCCTTGCACTCGGGATTGAATCCGTCCGTCTCCCAGGTGACGCCACCGTTATACAGGTACGCCGTGCTTGGCGTCTGAATGAGCTTGTCGACGTCGTAAAACGAGTGAAACAGCGGATGGCTCATCGGAATGTTTTCGATCTTCCGGTCCGGCAAAACTCTTTTGAGGATCTGCTCGATCCTGGCCATGTCGAAACCGCCCCAGTTGTCGTCCATGATCCAGAATCCTCCCCGGGTGAGATACTCCCGCAGAATCCCCGCGTCTTCCCGGGTCAGCAGCATCTGCTCCGGCTCGCTCGTGTAAATGAGCGGGTAGCGAAACAGTTCGGGATCGTTGAGCGCGATGGCCCGCTCGCCCAGTTCGATGTTCAGGTTGGTCAGCCGCTCGACGCCCGGAACCAGAAACGTTCCGGCCTTGGGATAGTCGGTGTACCAGTTCTTGTAGTAACCCTGCGTGATGCCGTTATAGATCAGCCGGACGAAGACAAGTTGGGTCGTGTCGTCTTTCGGCTGCTCAATGAGCGCAGCGTCTTCGTAGCGGCCCTGGAATTCCGGATGCTCCTGGGAGAAAAGCGAAGCTGCAATGCCGAGCGCGGCCAGAACGGCGACGGCGGCAAGTCTCACCGAGCCTCCACCGGCGACTGCCGGCCGGAATAATGATTGTTCCGGTAAGTTGACCAGAAGGCAAGTCTCACCGAGCCTCCACCGGCGACTGCGGAGGCCCCCAATAGAGACTCTTGAGCGAATACAGGAGAGGAATCAGAAAAAGAACCAGCAGGAGAAACGCCACAAAGCGCCGGAACACACGCCGCCACGCGTCCTCCTCGAGGTGATCGAAGCCGCCGCTGCGAACATCATGGTCGCCGCAGAAATCACCGTCAGGAACGGACTCATCGACGCATTGGACACCGGATTCGTATATGTGAAGGCATCGGGGCATAGCGCCCCGATATTATCCCCGGGAAGATTCGACTTCTTCAATGCGAAAAGGGCGGCGCCGGGCAGGACTAAAACGCTTCCTGCAGGCGTTGATAGGTCACGCCCAACTCTTCCGGGCAGGACTAAAACGCTTCCTGCAGGCGTTGATAGGTCACGCCCAGTTCTTCGGGAAGGACGCGTGTTTCCCCCGTGACGGTCATGAAGTTGGCGTCGCCGGTCCAGCGCGGCACGACGTGCAGATGGATGTGCTCCTTGATGCCCGCCCCGGCCGCCACGCCCAGATTCATGCCGATGTTGAACCCATCCGGCCGGTAGAGCGACTGGAGGGCCGCCACGCCGCGTTGCGCCAGCGTCATGATTTCAGCAAGGACCTCGGCGGACGCAAGGGAAAGACGGTCGATGTGCGCATACGGGGCCACCATGAAATGGCCCGACGTATACGGATACAGGTTGAGAATGACGAAGCTGTGCGTCGCGCGATGCACGATCAGCCGCTCGCGATCGGAACGGGTGTCCTCCCCGATGCAGAATACGCAGGAGGGCAGAGTCTTCCCTGCCGATTCCAGATACCGGAACCGCCAGGGACTCCAGAGATAATCCATGCTTCAGCCGACGGCAGGGACGTCGGAGGGAGCGGCGGCCGGTACAGTTCCTGAATCGCTGTTGATCAGGTCCTTCATTTCCTTGCTGGGCTTGAAGTAGGGGACACGCTTGGCGGGCACTTCCACCTTGTCGCCGGTCTTCGGATTGCGTCCGATCCGGGCGTTGCGCTGGCGGACGCGGAAGCTGCCGAAGCCACGCACTTCCAGTTTGTCACCCGCCCGCAGGGCCTTGATCACGCTCTCGAACAGTGTGTCGACAATGACTTCGGAATCCTTCCGCGTCAGCTCGGTTACCCGGGATACTTCTTCTACAAGATCCGCTTTTGTCATCTAGTTGCTCCTCGGTTGGCCCCCTATAAGGCGCCGGAAATCCATCGGCTCTACCGCTTGCTTTCCTTGGTTTGAAACAGATCCGCCAGTGTCGCCGCGCCATCGGCTGAATCGCGGTAGCTGTCGTATTCTCTCCGCTCCGCGTCTTCGGCCAAAGCGCGTTGACTCAGACCGATCTTCCGGTCGCTCGGACTCAGCTTGATAATCTTGAAATCCAGGGCTGCCCCAATCGGAAAACGCTCTTCCAGTTTGGTCTTGTTTTCGTCATCTTCGAACTCCGAAAGGTGACAGAGTCCCTCGATTCCCTCCTCGATCTCGACGAACACTCCAAACTGCGCGTGCCTGACGATGCGGCCCTGCACGACGTCACCGGCCTGGCGCGTGGAAAAAAACTGTTCCCAGATGTCCGGCTGCAGTTGTTTGATACCGAGCGACAAACGATGGTTTTCCGTATCGATGTTGAGAATCTGCGCCTCGACGCGATCGCCTTTCTTGAGCACTTCCGACGGATGTTTGATCCGCCGCGGCGAGATGTCGGACACATGCACGAGGCCGTCCACGCCGTCTTCGACCTCGATAAAGGCGCCGAAGTCGGTCAGATTCCGAACGCGGCCGTTAATGATCGCGCCCACGGTATAACGCTCCGCCAGCGTCGTCCAGGGGTCCGCTTCGGTCTGTTTCAGGCCCAGCGAAATCCGGCGGTTTTCCAGATCCACGTCGAGCACAACGGCTTCAACTTCCTGTCCCAGCTGAAGCACCTTGGACGGATGTTTGACCCGCTTGCTCCACGACATCTCCGAAACATGGACGAGACCTTCGACACCGGCCTGCAGTTCGATGAATGCGCCGTAGTCGGTCAGGTTCACCACCTTGCCGGAAACGCGAATACCGATGGGATACTGCTCGGGAACCAGCGTCCACGGATCGGGTTGAAGCTGCTTGTAACCCAGCGACACGCGTTCTTTTTCACGGTCGTATTTGAGCACCTTCACGTTGATTTCCTGCCCAACCGTAAACAGCTCGGCCGGATGCGCGACGCGCCCCCAGGAAAGATCGGTCACGTGTAGCAGGCCGTCAATGCCGCCCAGATCGATAAACACACCATAGTCGGTGATGTTCTTCACGGTGCCGCGGACTTCAGCGTCCTCGTGCAGCACTTCCAGCGTGAACGCCTTGCGGCGGGCCTGTTCGCTTTCCAGCACGAGTTTGCGGGACAGCACGATGTTTCCGCGCTTCCGGTTCAACTTGATCACGCGGCACTCGATCTCCTTGCCGCGCAGCGCGTCGAGGTTCTTGACCGGGCGCGTGTCGATCTGCGAACCGGGCAAAAAGGCGCGCACGCCGATATCGACCGCCAGTCCGCCCTTGATGCGCTCAATGACGCGGCCGCGGATCACGAGATTTTCGTTGTAGGCGCGTTCGACATCTTCCCAGATCTTGACCTTCTCGGCTTTCTCCTTGGAAAGCACGATGTGGCCATCATGATCTTCGGTGTCCTCGAGCAGAACATCGATCACATCGCCGATCGCAACCGTAACGCCTCCGGACGGGTCCAGGAACTGCGTAACGGGAATGACCCCTTCGGACTTGTATCCGATATCGACAATCACATCTGTGCCGGTGATCTTCAGCACCGTGCCCTTCATGACCTCGCCTTCCGCAAAACGGCGAGCCCCATATTGAGTCAATAGCTCTTCGTAATTCTCTTCCTCCTCTCCGCTCCTCTGGGCGGCAAATCGACCGGCCTCCGGCTCATCCGCTCGAGCGCGAGCCGCTCCGGTCAATTTCTCGGGTTCGTTAACCATTGTTGTGTTTCCTCCTCGGTCGTTCAAGACATGGTACGGTATCGGATTTTAGTAATCATTGCAACCACCGGCGGGCCGTTCCAACGCCTCAAAACAACAACCTGCAGCTTTTTTCGCCAACGCATATGCGCGCATCAAAAGCGCAGTCGCCATTGTTGAAAACAACTCGTCCGGAGTATTGGGCGTAAATATATTCGAGGCTTCCGCACCCGTCAAACGTTTCTTCGCCTTGCCAGTCGGGGGAATGCCCTTATAATGTTGGGATGGCAGAGGAGGCATGAATGAAGGCTGATATCCACCCGAACTATATTGACACGGTTGTGAAGTGCGCCTGCGGCGAAACGTTCCAGACCCGGTCGACGAAACCGGAAATCCATCTGGAAATCTGTTCCAAATGTCACCCCTTTTATACTGGGAAACAGCGACTGGTCGACACGGCCGGCCGCGTGGAGCGATTTAACCGGAAATACGGAAAGAACTGACCGGAGAACCGGCAGCGAGGACCGTTTCAATGCGTGGCTATTTCAAATATCTGGCCTGGGTCTCCACTTCGTGGGCTCTCGAATCGTCCAATGGGGCGGCTGACGACATTCTGGTCGGCGGCCAGGCGGTCATCGAGGGTGTCATGATGCGCTCGCCCCAGGGGTACGCAGTGACGGTCCGGCGGCAGGACGGAACATTCCAGACGGTCAAGGAAAACCTGCCGACGACGGCGCAGAAGTGGCGGTTGTTCAAGCTGCCCGTGTTCCGTGGCGTGGGAATCCTCGGCCAGGCCCTGGTTCTGGGCATCCGGGCCCTCCGATTTTCCGTCGACGCGGCCCTGGCCGACGCGGAACCCGAACAATCCGGCGTGCTGGCCAAAACGTCCCCGGAAAAGGTCTCGTCCTGGCTCATTGCCGGCAATCTCGTTCTGGCTCTGGCCGTCAATATCGCGCTGTTTGTCGCCCTTCCGCTCTTCGCCACCCGATTTGCGCAAACCCGGCTGGGCTTCGAGAGCGCGTTGCTCTTCAACGGCATTGACGGCGTGTTCCGCATCACCGCCTTCGTGACGTTTCTGGCCGTCGTCGCCCGGATGAAGGACATGCGGCGCGTCTTCCAGTACCACGGCGCGGAACACAAGACCGTCTACACATTTGAAGCCCGCGAATCCCTGAACACCGCGAACGCGCGCAAGTTCTCGACGCTCCATCCGCGTTGCGGAACCAGCTTCCTGCTCGTGGTCATGATCGTCAGCATTGCCGTTTTCTCGGTCGCTCATTTCGACGCTCTCTACGCCAAACTGCTTTCGCGCATTGCCCTGTTGCCGCTGGTCGCCGGGCTGTCGTACGAGGTGATCCGCTTCTCCGCCAAACGCCCCGCCGGGCTGTTGCGTCTGGTAACGTTCCCGGGGCTGATGCTCCAGAAGATCACAACGAAGGAGCCCGACGAGCCGCAACTGGAGACCGCCATTCGCGCGCTCGAAGAAGCCCTGACTGTATGACCACCGGAACCGGCGCCAAAGATCTCATCATCGACCGGCTGGACTCCGTCGAAGCCCGCTACGAGGAACTCAACCAGACTCTGGCCGATCCCGCCGTCGTCGCCGACAGCAAGCGCTACCAGAAGACGGCCAAGATGCACAGCGATCTGGGCGAAATTGTTTCCCGCTATCGCGAATTCAAGGAACTGGAACGCCGTCTGATCGAAACCGAAACGATGCTGCGCGACGCGCAGACGGATCCGGAAATGAAAGCCATGGTCGAGGAGGAACTCGCCGGTCTGACCGAGAAACGCAGCCGCGAGATCGAAGCCCTCAAGATCATGCTGCTGCCGAAAGACCCCAACGACGAGCGCAACGTCATCCTGGAAATCCGCGCCGGAACGGGTGGCGACGAGGCCTCGCTCTTCGCGGCCGAACTTTTCCGGATGTATTCCCGCTATGCGGAATCGCAGCGCTGGCGGGTGGAGGTCCTTTCATCGAGCCCGACGGGCGTGGGCGGCATGAAGGAAATCATCGCGCTGGTGGAAGGGAAAGGCGTGTACAGCCGCATGAAGTACGAAAGCGGCGGGCACCGCGTGCAGCGCGTGCCGGCAACGGAAGCCAGTGGACGTATTCATACCTCAGCCGTCACGGTCGCGGTGCTCCCCGAGGTCGAGGACGTTGAAGTAGAAATCAGCGAAAAGGATATTCGCGTGGACACATTCTGCTCCTCGGGTCCCGGAGGCCAGTCCGTCAACACCACGTACTCCGCAGTACGAATCACCCACATCCCCACGGGTACGGTGGTTTCCTGCCAGGACGAAAAATCCCAGATCAAAAACAAGGCGAAGGCCCTGCGCGTACTGCGTTCGCGTCTGTACGACATGGAGATGGAGAAACAGCAGAAAGCGATGGCCGATGAACGCCGATCCATGGTGGGATCCGGCGACCGCAGTGAAAAGATCCGGACGTACAACTTTCCGCAGAACCGCCTGACCGATCACCGTATCGGGTTCACCCTCCATCGCCTGGACTCCATCATGAATGGCGACATCGGAGAGGTCCTCGACACGGTAACCGCGCACTACCAGACCGAAAGGCTGAAAAAAGAACTCGGATGACCCTCCGTGACGCTCTTCTTCAAGGCGCCCGCCGCCTTGAAACGAGCGGCGTCGCGAATCCCCGGCTGAACGCGGAAACGCTTCTCGCCCACACGCTCGGCGTCGACCGGGCCTATCTGTACGCGCATGATGACCGCGAACTCCCCCACACACAGCGGGAAGCGTTCGAAACCTTGCTCGATACACGCGCGTCAGGCGTTCCCACGCAGTACATCGTGGGGCATCAGGAGTTCTTCGGACGCCACTTCATCGTCAGTCCCGCCGTTCTGATTCCCCGCCCTGAAACCGAACTCCTCATCGAAACCGCTCTGGACATCCTGCCGCCGGAATCGCGCGCCGCCGTTCTGGACATTGGCGCCGGCTCGGGCGCAATCGGCGTAACCCTGGCGCTCGAACGGCCGCAGGCGCGCATTTTCGCGACGGACGTTTCCGCCGCAGCCCTTAGCGTAGCCCGTGACAATGCGGCCCGGCTGGGCGCTCACGTGTCCCTGGCGTTGATGGATCTGGGCGCCGGGATCGGCGGCGCGGCCGTCTTCGATCTGGTCGTGAGCAATCCTCCATACATCAGCCGCGGCGACGCTGCCACGCTTCAGCGCGAGGTGCGTGATCACGAACCATCGGTGGCCCTGTTTGCCGGGGAGGATGGCCTCGACGTCATCCGCAGGCTGATTCCGGAAGCCGCGCGCCTGCTCTCCCCCGGAGGCTGGCTGCTGTTCGAGATCGGGGCCGGGATGCGCGAAAGTGTGAAGGCGCTCTTTGACCAGCGATGGGAAACGCCGCAATTCCGGGCGGACCTGCAGGGAATCCCGCGTACCACCGTCGTCCGGCGCGCCTGACCGTCACAAACACGATGCTGTTGGCTTGCCGCGTGCAAACTCCGATCGCACGCTTTCGGCCGCTCTTTACGCGCAAACCGGTATTCGCGAAGTGTGGATCGCGGACCTCAACCAGGATGCCGTGCACGTCCACCGCAACCCGCAGGGCCAGACGTACACATCAATCGAAACCCGGCGTCGCGGCGAGAGCGTATCCCCGGAGGCGTTTCCGGACTTTTCGATCGCAGTGGAGGATCTTCTGGGTTGATCGGAGCGTCGTGACGCAGTCAGGCAGGCCGCGGATGACCTGTCCGCTCCGCTTCTCGCCGACTTTCTAAAACAACCCGAAATCTCGACTGGCTCGGCGTTCCGGATCGGTGAGTCGAAGGGGCTCGGTTTCCACCTCAGAATCATCACCCGGACGTCAAACGCGACGGACGGACGCTGTGCGGTTATCCGCGCGCGCCCCCGCGGGC
>DASUFH010000341.1:0-3151 GCA_036274645.1 Terriglobia bacterium | reverse complement strand
AGCGCGTAGCGCTGACCGGTTCGATTCTGGACCACCTGGCCGCCGAAGTACCCACGGATCTCGAGGCGGCGCGCCGGCGCTTCAATCTGGACAATCTCCTGATCTTCTACCCGGATCTCGCTCCCGGACCCGCCGTATCTGAAGGCGAACGGACCGTGCGAAGGACCGCCCTGGAGGCGCTCGGATCATCCGGGACCTCCGCGCTGGTTCCGTTTCACGATGGACTGCTGGGCGCGCGACGGATCGGTGAGGGCGCCCGGGCCCGCGTGCTCGTGGCGGTTTTTCCTCCGGCGGAAGGCGTTTCCGAACTGGCGGCGAAGATCGCGCAGGAACAGGAGTTCTATCGTGGAAAGGACTCTTCCCGGCGGAACTTCCGGGATACTTCAGTCCTGCTCCTGACCCTGATGACCGTCCTCGTCCTGTTTGCGGCGGTCTGGGTCGGACTCTTCCTGTCCAAGAAGATCACGACACCGATCGAAGCGCTTTCCGAAGCGACGCGCGAGATCTCCGCGGGAAATCTCAGTCATCGCGTCAGCGTCGAGGCCGGCGCCGAACTGGGACTGCTGGTCTCGTTGTTCAACGACATGGCTGGACGGCTGCAGGGGATGACCCGGGAACTGGAGGCGCGGCGCAGATACATTGAAGTGATTCTGGAAAGCATTCCTTCGGGCGTGATCTCGCTCGACACGGATCTCCGCGTCCATACCCTCAATCGCGCCGCCCGTAACATGTTTTCCATCGACACGGCCGACCACCTGACCGGCATTTTCGGCGGGGCCGACCTGCTGCGAATTCAGGAACTCCTGGCTGAAGCCGGTGAACACGCAATCACGAAGGAAATCTCGTTTGTCGCGCCGGGACGCCCGGCCCACAGCGCCGTGACGGCCAGCCGCCTCGAAACCGGGGGTTTTGTTCTCCTGGTTGAAGACCTGACCGAGTTTGTGCGCGCGCAAAAGGCCAGCGCCTGGAGAGAAGTGGCCCGGCGCCTGGCCCATGAGATCAAGAACCCGCTGACGCCCATTCAGCTCTCCGCCGAGCGGATTTCGCGCAATCTCGCGCGGCTGCCGGTCCCCTCCCCCCGGGTGGGATCCATCGTTCAGGAATGCGTGACCGCCATCGTGGATGAAGTCTCCAGTCTGAAAAACCTCGTCGACGAGTTCGTCCGGTTTGCCCGCCTGCCCGCCGTGGCTCGCGTGCCCGCCAGCATGAGCGACCTGGTGGACCGCACCATTGCGCTGTACGAAGGCCGGCTGGAAGGCATTCATGTGGTCATCGATATTCCCAAGGACCTTCCCGATGCGCTGATGGATACGGCGCAAATGAAGCGCGTCCTGGTCAATCTCATCGAGAACGCGCTCGAGGCCCTTTCGGGAGAATCCGAAAAGACGCTGCGTATTGCGTGTGGTCTCGCCCGGGACGGCACCATGGCGCGCCTGACCCTGGAAGACACCGGCCGGGGAGTCGCGCCGGACAACCGCGAACGCCTGTTCAAGCCGTACTTTTCGACCCGCAAGGACGGCGTGGGACTGGGCCTGGCCATCGTGAGCCGCATTGTGGCGGACCATGGAGGCTATATCGACGTGGAACCCAACACTCCGCGGGGCACTCGGTTCATAATCGAACTGCCGTTATGTCTAGAATCCTCATTGTCGACGACGAACCCGGCATCCGCCAGTCGCTGACCGGCGTCTTCGAGGACGAAGGGTTCACCGCCGACTCGGTTTCGAGCGGCGAGGAATGCCTGTCCAGAATCGAGCGGGAGAACTATGACGTTGTCCTGCTCGACATCTGGCTTCCCGGAATCGATGGCCTCGAGACCCTCGGCCGTCTGCGAGAACGCGCGCCCACCACGCTCATCATCATGATTTCGGGCCATGCGACCATCGCGACCGCGGTGAAGGCGACCAAACTGGGCGCCTACGACTTCATCGAAAAGCCGCTTTCCCTGGAGCACACCCTGCTTGTCGTCCGGCGCGCGCTTTCCCACCGCCGGCTCGAACGCGCGAACGACATCCTCAGGAACCAGCTGGAGGAACGTTTTCATATCGTCGGCGAAAGCGTGCCCATCAAGGCCCTGCGCAAGCAGATCGGGATCGCCGCGCCCACCAACAGCCGCGTCCTGATCTACGGTGAAAGCGGCACAGGCAAGGAGCTTGTGGCGCGCAACATCCACTTCCTCAGCAAACGCGCGAATGCGCCGTTTGTGGAGGTCAACTGCGCCGCAATTCCCGAAGAACTGATCGAAAGCGAATTGTTCGGTCACACGAAAGGTTCCTTCACCGGCGCCAGCGAGACCAAGAAGGGAAAATTCGAGCTGGCAGACGGTGGAACCCTGATGCTCGACGAGATCGGCGACATGAGTCTCAAGACGCAGGCCAAGGTGCTCCGCGCGGTCGAAGACCAGCGCTTTCAGCCGATCGGCGCCCCGGCGCCGGTCCGCGTGGATGTCCGGGTAGTCGCCGCGACCAACAAGAACCTGCCCAACGAAATCGCCGCCGGCCGGTTTCGCGAGGACCTGTTTTACCGGCTGAACGTGATTCCCTTCTTCGTGCCCCCGCTCCGGGAACGGCGCGGAGACATCCCGGAACTCGCCCGTTACTTCGTGCGCTGGTTCTCAACCGAACATGGGCGCGGTCCCAAGGAGTTGAGCGCCGACGCCCTCGACGCCATGTGCGATTACTCATGGCCGGGCAACGTCCGGGAACTGCGCAACGAGATCGAACGGCTCGTCATCATGGCGCCCGGCAGCGTCATCGAACCGCCCGACCTGTCTCTGCCGAGCGGCGCCACGATGCAGGCCAGCGCCGCATCCACACTGCGCGAGGGGCGCGCCCACTATGAACGGGAATTCATTCTTTCCGCGCTCCAGGAATGCAACGGCAACGTCGCGCAGGCCGCGCGCATGCTCGGGCTGGAACGAAGCTATCTGTACCGGAAGATGAAAGCCTACGGAATCGAGAAGTAACTGTATTGGGTGGTCCCCACCTGCTTGCAGGGGCGGTCTATGACAGCCCCTGGAGTTTGGACTTTTGCCGACAGCTTGGGCCAGTGAATTTCACGTCTACGTCTCGAATCTGCCGCTTCGTCTTCAGCAGATTGACGTACACGAAGTGTGAGTAACGTTATTGAAACGCGGATTCCCCGCCTTGGC
>DASUFH010000340.1:0-5160 GCA_036274645.1 Terriglobia bacterium | reverse complement strand
TTCCCCATTGAGCCGTCCGGCAATGGCCGAACCGGCCACGAAAACTCCAGGAACGTTGGTTTCAAAGGTTTCAGGGTCGAGCCTTGGCCGGAGGGTCTCCGGATTCACCTCGACGCCCAGCTGCTCAAAAAATCGGGTCGTCGTAAAGTATCCCGTCAACGCAAACACCTGATCGGCCCGGATCTCCCGTTCAGTTCCGTTTTGCACGACGCGTACCACAGTCGGCGTGATCTCCTGAACGGTCGAATTCAGATAGGGTGTGATCTCGCCCGCCTTCAGGCGGTTCTCAATGTCCGGCCGGACCCAATACTTGAGGGTCGAGCCCAATTCCGCCCGGCGGTGCACGAGCGAAACGCGCGCGCCGGCGCGGAACAGGTCGAGCGCCGCTTCCGCGGCCGAGTTCTTGCCGCCGATCACGACGACATCGCGGTTATAGAACGAGTGCGGCTCGGTGTAGTAATGGGAGACGTGCGGCAGGTCCTCTCCCGGGACGCCCAGCTTGTTGGGCGTGTCGTAGTACCCGATCGCCAGAGCCACGTTGCGCGTCGTGTAGACGTTTCCGGCCGCGCGCACCTCAAAACGGCGTTCGCCGATCTGCCGGATCTCGTCCACGCCTTCGTACTGGCGCACCGCCAGATCAAACGCGCCGACCGCCCGCCGGTAATACTTCAGCGCCTCGTTGCGCGTGGGCTTTTCACGTTCGCACACGAGGGGCAGTCCGCCGATTTCCAGCAGTTCCGGCGTGGTGAAAAACACCATGTGCGCGGGGAAATGAAAAATGGAGTTGGTGACACAGCCTTTCTCCAGCACGACATAGTTCAGCCGCTGCTTCGCGGCTTCAATCGCCGCAGCCAGACCGCTCGGTCCGGCGCCCACAATGACAAGATCGAGCGTTTCCGACATTACGCCTCCAGATACATTCCTTCCGCCACAACGCTGGCGGTGGACGTCAGCATCAGCCGTTCGTCGCTGCCCCATTCCACCGTGAGCGTGCCGGCCTCGGTGTGAACCGTCACACACCGGCCGGTCTTTCCATTCAAAATCGATGCGACTGTGGCGCCGCACGAACCCGTTCCCGAGGCAAATGTCCGGCCGACGCCCCGTTCCCAGAATGCCACTTCGATTTCGTGATCGTTGATCACGCGGATAAATTCCACGTTCGTCCGGTTCGGAAACGCCGGATGCCATTCGATGGCGGGTCCGATACGGTTCACGTACTCCGAGTCGATCCGGTCCACAAAGAGGGAACAGTGCGGGTTGCCGGTCGAACATGCGGTGATCCGGACCTGGTCCGCCCCGACCGTGAACGGCTCATCGACGACGCGGTCCATGGGGCGACTCGGAACAAAAGGAATTTCCGCAGGAACGAGATGCGGTTTCCCCATGTCCGCTTCGTACTGGGCGCCTTGCCGCCGCAACCGGTAAACACCGGACACCGTTCGTAACTGGATTTCCGGTTTCGGCCAGAGTCCCGATTCGATCAGATAGGCCGCCACACACCGCAGGCCGTTCCCCGAACATTCGGCTTCGCTGCCGTCGCGATTGATGATCCGCAGATCGAACAACGCGTCTTCCGGCCGCCACAGGATCAGCCCGTCGGCGCCGACGCCAAACTGCCGATGGCAGATGCGCTGGGCCAGCTCCGGGAACGGGCGGGATGTGCCGGCCGAAGCGGCGCTCTGCTCGACGAGAATGAAGTCATTGCCCAGGGCCTGCGTTTTAACGAACGGTATGGTCATGATCTTTTGAGGTTTCCGATTTGGAAAGCGCGTGGATGGCGGCAAATCCAGCCAGGAACGTGACCGCGCATAACACTCCGCCCTCCGGGCCGTAGGGCCCTCCCGTCAGCGTTGCCGATCCGCTCGCGGATGACCTCAACAGGGATTCCACCTCAATTCCCGAGAGCGAGAATCCCAACACGATTCCCAGCCCGGTGTTCCAGGCCACATGGATGCCATAGGGAAGCCATATGGAACGCGCCTTGAAATAGGCCCTGGAGAGCATCAAACCCGCGACAATCGTATTCATTATACCGATCACCGAAGCGTGGGGATTGCCAACATGGAGCAGTCCAAACAGACCGGACATCACCATGGCGGCCGGCCACTCGCCGATGCCCCGGGCGAGCGATTGCAGCGGATAGCCCCGAAAGACCAGTTCCTCGTTGGCCGCCGCCAGCACAAGGATTGCCGCCGTCGCGAGCCAGACGGGCCACCGGGCGCCTCCCGGCCCGATCCGCAGTCCGCCGAAGATCGCCGTGGCTGCCACGATCACAACCAGCAGTGTCGCGCCGATGACCAGTCCGATGGCGAGACTCCGGGGCCAGTTCTCGAATCCGATGAACGTGGAAGCGGGCCGATGGTCGACGAAGCGAGCCACGAACAGCGTTGCGCCGATTGCCGGAAAGAAGAGGGCCAGGGCGTTCAAGGCCAGGTTCGTGAGGAAGTCGTAGGGAATGGGGGTCAGGCGGAAGACTACGCTCAGGATGATGGCGGTGATGAACCAGAGCAGCAGGAAGATGACGGTGAAGACGAGGAACTTCCAGCCCGAGCGGAGTTCACCGGATTCATTGATGAATGGGAAAGACATGGTCAGGAGATTGAGACCGGATTGTTTGCCGTCGCCCCTCCCGGCTGCGCGTCTTTGCCTTGTAGGGGCGGTCTATGACCGCCCATTGTTTCGGAGTGAATTCTGGTGAACGTCGGGCCGCATCGGCCGCCCCTGCAAACAGACGGGGACCGAGAAGCAATCCGGCCGTAACCTACACGTACTTCTGCAGCAACAGTTCCAGCTTGTTCCGCGCTCGTTCCGGCGCGCTCTTCAGGTCGGTCAGGATCGCGTACTTCAAGGCGTGGCCGCACTTGCACGTGCGCTCCACGGGCAGCCGCTTCAACGCCGCCTTGATGATCCGTTGCGCGTTGGCGCTGTTCTTCTGCAGATTCGCAATGATGTCGGCTACGGTCACCGCGTCATGATCCGGATGCCAGCAGTCGTAGTCCGTCACCATGGCAATCGTCACGTAGCAGATCTCCGCCTCCCGCGCGAGCTTCGCCTCCTGCAGGTTCGTCATGCCGATCAGGTCCATGCCCCAGGACCGGTACACATTCGATTCGGCCTTGGTCGAAAACTGCGGGCCTTCCATGCAGACGTAGGTTCCTCCGCGTTTGATCGGCACATCGGCGTCCTGTCCGGCCGCGGCAATAACGTCGGAAAGCACCGGGCAGACCGGCGTATCGAAGCTGATATGCGCCACGATGCCATCGGTGAAAAACGTGGACGGCCGCGCCTTGGTGCGGTCAAAGAATTGATCGGGCAGCACGATGTCGAGCGGCCGCAGTTCCTCCTTGAGCGAACCGACGGCGCTCGCCGAAAGAATCCATTCGACGCCCAGCTTCTTGAACCCGTAGATGTTGGCGCGGAAATTCAGTTCCGACGGCGAAATGGAATGGTCCCGGCTGTGCCGGGCCAGAAACGCCACGCGGCGGCCTTCGAGATTGCCGACGCGATATTTGTCTGAGGCGTTGCCGTAGGGCGTCTTGATTTCGACCTCTTGTATCTGCGTGAGGCCGTCCATGTTGTAGAGGCCGCTTCCGCCGATGATTCCGATCCTGATGTCATTGGACATGTTCAACCAGCTCCAAAAGTACTCCGTGATTGGCCGACGGGTGCACGAACGCAATACGTGAGCCGTGCGCGCCCTGTTTCGGCGTTTCGTCGATCAGCCGGACTCCGGCCGCCTTCAGGCGGGCCAGCGCATTTTCAATGTTGTCGACAGAGATAGCGATGTGATGAATCCCCTCGCCGCGTCTCGCCATGAATTTCTCAATCGGCGAGTTGTCGCCGAGCGGTTCGAGCAGTTCGATACGCGAGTCGCCGGCCGGCAGCATCGCCACGCGCACGCCCTGATCGGCGACGTCATCATAACCGGAAACGGCCATGCCCATCACGTCGCGATAGAGCTTGAGGGCTTCCTCGAGTGAGCGGACTGCGATTCCGATGTGATCGATTTTCATGGAGAAGGCTCCTTCCACGCCTTAAAGCGCGCAGTCCGGACGATCGTCTCGACGACCGTGTAGGGATCCTGTTCGCGCCTGGCCAAAGCGGCAACCAGTTGATCGAGCGTTTCGTCCGGGAACACGGACCGCAGCGCGGCGTTCATCAACCGCTCTTCGAGCAGCGCCATCAACTGCCGGCGGGCCGACGCCCGGCGTTTTTGCTCGACCTGTTCCGGCGCGCTTGTCCGGGCGCCAAACTCGTCGATCGCCTGGCGCAACCCCTCGATTCCACGGTCATCGGTGGCGACCGTTTCCACGATCGGCGGAGACCAGCCGTCTCGGCGCGGCGCGAGAGCCTGCAGCGCCTCGATCGCCCGGCGCATCTTCTCCGCTCCGGGACGGTCGGCTTTGTTGATCACGAAGATGTCGGCGATTTCCATGACGCCGGCCTTGAGCGCCTGAACGTCGTCGCCCAGTCCGGGCGCAAGGACAACGATCGAGATATCGGCGATTTCCACGATATCGACCTCGTCCTGGCCGACGCCGACGGTTTCCACGATCACCGGATCTTTCCCGGCCGCGTCCAGCGCCCGCACCACGTCCAGTGTGGCGGCCGCGAGACCGCCCAGATGGCCCCGCGTGGCCAATGAATGTGTCCAGATTCATGGCGGATATGGATTCATCAAGGACTACCCGGCCGAGAAGTTTTACCGGGACGTGAAACTGTGCACGATCGGGGAGGGAACGAGCGAAATCCAACGGCTCGTCATCGCTCGCGAGTTGCTCAAGTCCTGAAAACCGCAGGTCTGAACATGTCAAACTGTCCATGCCCATAGATCCGGAAACGCTGGTGGACGGCCTGCTGGCCGGGAACACGCGATCCATGGCGCGCGCGATTACGGCAATCGAGAACCGCGCGCCGGAGAGTTTTGCGATGTTGCGCCGGCTCTACGCGAAGACGGGTGGAGGCCGGGTTATCGGGGTCACCGGGAGTCCGGGGGTGGGAAAGAGCACGCTGGTGGACCGCCTGGCGGCCGCTTACCGGGCAGAGGACCGCAAGCTGGCCATTGTGGCAGTGGATCCATCGAGTCCGTTTACCGGCGGAGCGATTCTCGGCGATCGCATCCGCATGTCGGCGCTGACCAGCGATCCGGAGGTGTTCATC
>DASUFH010000339.1:0-9932 GCA_036274645.1 Terriglobia bacterium | reverse complement strand
ACATGCTGGGTTTGTCCGTACGAAGGTCCCGTTTCGATGCGCGCCGTTGCGAATGTGGCGGAATCGCTTTTCGAACTCGGCGTGGACGAAGTATCCATCGGCGATACCATCGGCGCGGCCACGCCGCGGGACGTCGAAATGACCGGCGAGCATCTGGCGGAGCGATTCACGGTCGATCGGCTGGCCATGCACTTTCACGATACCTACGGCATGGCCGTCGCCAACGTGTATCAGTCGCTGCAACTCGGGTACTGGAAGTTCGACAGCTCATCCGGCGGCCTGGGCGGTTGCCCGTATGCGCCGGGCGCGTCGGGCAATCTCGCGACGGAGGATCTCGTGTACCTGCTGGACCGTCTGGGTGTGAAGTCCGGCGTGTCGCTGGGCGGGTTGCGGAAGGCGTCGGGCGTGGTCGCCGCGGCGCTCGGGCGGGGGCTGCCCTCGCGCGTGCTGCAGACCGGCGCGGAGAGAGAACAGGAGTAGATGGCAGAACCGCATACGAGTGAGTCCCGTTTCCGCGTCCGTTACGCCGAGACCGATCAGATGGGCGTGGTCTATTACGCCAACTATCTCGTCTGGATGGAGGTCGGACGCACCGATTACTGCAAGAGCCTGGGTTTCGATTATCGCGATATGGAAAGTGAAGGCGCGTTCATGGCCGTGGCGGAGGCCAGCTGCCGGTACATTGCGCCGGCCGTGTACGACAACCTTATTGTGGTGAAGACATGGCTGGAGAAGGTGAACCGGAAGATCGTGACGTTCGCGTACACCATATCGAATGGGGATACCGGACAGGTGCTGGCGGAAGGACGGACGGTGCACCTCACGATGGGACGGGATAAGAAGAGCCGCGCGCTGCCGGCGCGGTATTTCGAGATCATGGCGAAGGCGATGTAGGGGCGGTCTGTCCCCGAATTTCCAGGCCCATGGACCCGATCTGACCGCCGGATGCGTTTCAATTCAATCTGGCATGCGCTCATCGAAGCCGGTCGCCATCGAGTTCTTCGCCGGAAGCGGACTCGTCTCCGAAGCCCTTCGTCCGTTCTTCCGTGTCGTGTGGGCCAACGATAACTGCGAAAAGAAAGCCGCCATCTATACCGCCAATCACGGCACGCGGGCGTTTCACCTGGCCGACATCGAAACCCTTACTGGCGAGACTCTTCCTCCGGCCAGGCTGGCCTGGGCAAGCTTCCCCTGCCAGGATCTTTCCCTCGCGGGCGCGATCGACGGGATCCGGGGCAAGCGCAGCGGTCTGGTGTGGGAATGGCTGCGCGTCATCGACGAGATGGCCGCGCCGCCGCCCATCCTTGTGGCGGAGAACGTGCTCGGACTGGTTTCAGCGCATGGCGGCGCCAACTACCGCGCGTTTCATGCCGCGCTCACCAAGCGCGGCTATCGTGTGGGCGCGGTCACTCTCGATGCCGTCCGCTGGCTGCCGCAATCCCGTCCGCGCGTGTTCGTCGTTGCGGTTTCCGACGCCATCGCGATTCCGCCGTCGCTCATCGCCGAAGGTCCCGGATGGCCCCACCACCCGGCGATCGTCCGCGCGGCCGCCGGCCTGCGCGACTGGATCTGGTGGCGGCTGCCCGAACCGGAATCGCGTCGCGACTCTCTGACCGACGTGATCGAGTGGGACGCCGCCTGTCACGACCGCGCTGTCGCGCGCCGCAACGTGGCGCTCGTGCCGCGCCGCCACCGCGTGCGACTCGAACAGGAGGGCGCCGCAGTCGCGCCGGGCTATAAGCGCATCCGCAACGGCGCGCAGGTGCTGGAATTACGCTTCGATGGCGTGGCCGGCTGTCTCCGCACCGCGCGCGGCGGGAGCAGCCGCCAGTTTCTCGTCCTCCGGCGGAATGGCTCGCTGGCAACCCGGCTTCTGACCGTGCGCGAGGCCGCCCGGTTGATGGGCGCGCCCGCCGGCTATCAGATCCCCGGCTCTTACAACGACGGCTACAACGCCATGGGCGACGCCGTGGCCGTGCCGGTAGCGCGATTCCTCGCCGAGCGCCTGCTGGCCCCGCTCGCCTCGAAGATGTAATTCCCCGGAAATCCGGTTTATTCTCGAAGGGCGCCTGCTTGAAGGAGTTTTTGCCAATGAACGATCCCTGGGAGGTCTTTTCCGTCTGGTACGCTCAGGCCGAAGCGGATCCCGAAACAGAAGCGGAAGTCGTCGCGCTCGCGACGGCAACAAAGGATGGACGGCCGTCCGTGCGCATGGCGCTATATCGCGGAATTCGTGAAGGCGGCCTGTCGTTCTTCACGAATTACGAGAGCCGGAAGGGCAGGGAACTCGCGGAGAACCCGTTTGCCGCCATGACGTTTTACTGGGAGCGCCTGGATAAACAGGTTCGAATCGAAGGGCGCGTCGAACGCCTTTCCGCCGCAGAGTCGGACGCGTATTTCCGCGCACGCCCGCGTGAAAGTCAGGTTGCCGCAATCGTTTCGCGGCAGAGCGAGATCCTCATCGACGAGGACGCGTACCTGAACGCGATGGATGCGCTCGACCAGGCCGCGAAAGGCCAGTCGCTGCCCCGGCCTGAAAACTGGGGGGGATTCAAACTGCTGCCGTCGAATTTCGAGTTCTGGTTGAGAGGGGATTATCGCCGGCATCACCGGACCCGGTACGACAAAACGGACAGCGGTTGGAGCGTGTCGCGGCTCTATCCGTAAGCCACCTAATGATCAACTGTTGGCTGTTCACTGTTAACTGATGCAGTTGATGACATTGAGAACTGATCGGCTGGTAAATTGTCAATGCCACCAGGCAAATCAGTTAATAGTGAACAGCCAACAGTTAACGATTAAATGGGGCTACTTCTTCTCCGGATACAACGTCACCTGAATCCGGTTCTTCATATCCAGATACGTCTTCGCCGCCTGCTGGATCGCCGCCGCATCGAGCTTCCGGTAATCGTCCGGATACGCAAGATACCCCGCCGGATCCTGACCGTCGCGGTAGCGGTTTGCGATCTGGTTCAGCAGATAGGAATTCTGCCGGCTGTCGGTCTCGAATGACCGAAGCAGTGTTTCCCGTTCCGAACTGATTTCCCGTTCGGTGATCCCGTCCGTTTTCAGCTTTTCGATTTCCGCATAGACCCGTTTTGTGAGTTCGTCCACCCGCGCCGGATCGCACGCAAACTGGATTGTGAACCGGTACTCTTCGATCGGCAGCCGGGAATAGCTCGCGCCGGCCGACACGCTGTACGTGCCGCCGAGTTCCTCACGGATGGATTCCCGCAGCCGGTCGTCGAGCGCGTCGGCCATGGATTCAATCGCGATCCGGTGAGTCTGGTCGAATTGGAACGGTCCCGTGAACACGATCACGACCTGGCTGCGGGGCTCGATCCCTTTCTCGAGTGACTTCTCGATAACGCCTTTCGGCGCCCGGACCCCTACATCTTTCCATGTTTCGTGCCGGCCCGTGGCGGGTAGCCCGGCGAGATAGGTCTCGACCAGCGGCCGGATGGTCGCCAGATCGAAATCGCCGACGAAGAAAAATGTGAAGCTGCCCGCGTCGGCAAATCGCTCCTTGTAAAAGGCGAGCGACTTCTCGAGGTTCCATTTGTCCACGGTTTCCGTCGTCGTGACCTGCCGGCGGAGATGTCCCTGGTAGAGCGTGTCGGTCAGGGTTTTCGAGAGAGCGAAGTTCGGCGACGCGGTCTGGTTGGCCAGCGCGCTTTTCGCCTGAGCGACCTGCGTTTGAAACGCGGCGGCGTCGCCGCGCGGCGCGGTGAACGTGAGATTGATGAGTTGGAACATCGTTTCGAGGTCTTTCGGCGAGCTCCCGCCCGTCAATCCCTGCTGCAGTTCATTGATGAACGGACTGGCGGTGGCCACCTTTCCCGTGAGCGCGCGGTTCAGGTCGATGGCGTTCAGTTTCCCGAGGCCGCCGGCGCTCACCAGGCCCGCCGCGGTGCTGGCGGGGATGTAGTCGGCGTCGCTCGCCAGCGAGGTGCCGCCCCAGCTCATGGCGCGAAACATGATCTCGTCGTTCTTGAGGCGCGTGGGCTTGAGCACCACCCGGGCGCCGTTGGAGAGTTCCCATTCGGTGATTCCGGGCTCCCGTTCCGTGGTCTTGACGATCGTTCCCGCTTTGGGTTTTGAATCCATCAGGGTCAGATTCGCGGCCGTGTCCACGTAAGCTGTAATAGGAGCGGCCGATGCCGTCTTGATGGCTTCCGCGAGCCGTCCGGCCGTGGGCGTTTTCTGGTCGGGCTTGTCGGGCACACGCACCGTCACGAACCGGTTGTTCGCGCTGCCGAACCAGTCTTTGGCCACCGCGTTGACTTCCTTCAGCTGGATTTCCGGCAGAAACCGCTGGTGGAGCGCGAATTCCAGATCCGCGCCGGGAAGCGATTCGTTGGTGAGGTAGTTCCGGATGTATTCCGCCGCATGGCTGGCGGACGACCGGTCGTCCCGCTGGGTCAACATCCGTTCATAGCTGCGCTGGATACCCTGTTTGGCCCGGTCCAGTTCGCTCTGAGTGAATCCGAACTTGCGAACGCGTTCGGCTTCGGTGACGAGAACACCGAGGGACTCTTCGATCTGGTTGTTCTTGACCTCGGCAAACAGCGTTGCGGTGTTCTTGGTCCGGGCAATAAACGCCGCGCGATCCACGCCCGCCTGGATGATCGGCGCGTCCGGCGCCTGCGCGATCTGAGCGAAGCGGTCGGAGAGCATGGAGGTGAAGAGGGTATCGACGATCTGCGCGCGATAGTTCCCGGTGGATCCCTCTTTGCGAGCGGCCATGAGGTTGTCGAGCTCGACGCTGGTTCCCGTCAGTTCCTTGTCCGCCGTGACGATGTAGAGCGTGCCGGAATGATTGGGCACATCGTAGACCGGCCGCTTCCGCGCCGGTTTCGGAGCCGGGATTGGGCCGAAATGCGCCTTGATCATCGCCTCGACGGCGCTGACGTTGAAGTCGCCGACGGCCACCACCGCCATGAGATCGGGACGATACCAGTCGCGGTAAAACCGCTTCAGCGTTTCGGGTTTGAAGGTCTGGATGATTTCGGGTTTGCCGATCGGCAGCCGATCCGCATAACGCGAGCCCTTCAGCAGGATGGGAAATTCCTTTTCCTGCAGGCGTGAGCCCGCGCTGCGCCGCAGGCGCCATTCTTCCAGCACGACGCCGCGCTCTTTTTCGATCTCTTCGCTATCGAAGGTCACGTTGTGAGCCCAGTCTTCGAGAATCTGGAACGAGCGGTCGAGCACCGCGGGATCGTCCGTCGGAACGGTCAACATGTACGTCGTTTCATCAAACGACGTTCCGGCGTTGACGTCGGCGCCGAACCGCATGCCGATCGACTGCAGGAACCGGACTACTTCCTCGCCGGGAAAATGCATGGTTCCGTTGAACGCCATGTGCTCGACAAAATGCGCCAGTCCCTGCTGGTCATCGTCTTCCAGTACCGAGCCCGCCTTGACGACCAGCCGTAATTCGGCCCGCTTGTTCGGCCTGGCGTTGCCGCGAACGTAATAACGCAGCCCATTCGGCAACGTCTCCGTCAGGATGGACGGATGGGTTGGAATGGCCTGATCGAGCTTCAGCGAAGCCGCAATCTTCTGGCTGGCGGCGTCCGGCTGCTGGGCGCCCGCCAGTCCTGCTAAAAAGATGAGTGCAATGACTGCGGCGGCGCGAATTTTCCCGCGTGCGTTCATGAAAGTCTCCCGCTTTGGAATAAGTAAAGATTGTAGCGCGGTTCACCCATCCCGCGCTCGCTGCAGGGCGGACCATGCCCGCCCCTACAAGCAGGCGGGGACGAGAGACGCGGTAAACTCTTTCGCGTGAAGATTCTCGGAGTAATGATCATGGCGGCGCTCGCATCCCTTCTGACGCCACCGGCGGAGACCTTGATATATGTCGGCGGGTACACCGGCCGGGGTGGCCGGGGCATCTATGGGTTCCGCTTCGATCCGGCATCCGGCAAGGTGACTCCGATCGGTCTTGCCGCCGAGACGAGCAACCCGTCGTTTCTGACCGTTCATCCCAATGGGCGATTTCTGTATGCCGTGAACGAAGACAACGCCGGAATGGTCCTTTCCTTCGAGATCGACCGGCCGACGGGCATGCTGAAAGCGATCAACGCCGTTTCATCGCGCGGCAGCGGACCGTGTCACCTGGAACTGGACCGGACGGGCCGATGGCTCTTCGTGGCCAATTACACGAGCGGCAGCATCGCCGTTCTGCCTGTTCGCGACGACGGCAGTCTTGGCGCCGCCACGGCGGCGGTCCAGCATTCCGGATCGAGCGTCAACCCCCAACGCCAGTCCGGTCCGCATGCCCATTCGGTGAACATTTCTCCGGACAACCGGTTTCTGCTGGTGGCGGATCTCGGGCTGGACAGGATCCTGGTCTACCGATTCGACGCCTTCCAAAGGCGCCCTGGCCCCGGCCGAACCCGCCTTCGCCCGGATGGCGGCCGGCTCCGGGCCACGCCACCTGGCCTGGAGTCCGGACGGGAAAGTGGTGTATGTCCTGACCGAAATGCAGGCGTCGGTCGCCGTGATGAGCTACGACGATGACGAGGGCCGTCTGACGGATCTCGAAACCGTTTCCGCGCTTCCGGAAACGTTCACCGGAAACCGGAGCGGAGCGGAGATTGCTGCGCATCCGAATGGAAAGGTCGTTTACACGTCGAACCGGGGGCAGAACACCATCGCCATCTTCGATGTGGCTCAGGGCGGCCGTCTGAAACTCCGCGGCGCGGCCCCTTCCGGCGGAAGAACTCCGCGACACTTTGCCCTCGCTCCCGGCGCCGGATATCTGTTCGCGGCCAATCAGGATTCCAACAACGTGGTCGTCTTCAGGGTGGATGCGGGCTCCGGCGAACTCATCCCCCCGGGAGTCGTATTGGATGTTCCGTCGCCGGTATGTGTCGTTTTTGCAGGATGACGTCAAAATAACGGGAGTTCCGGGGACAGCCTCCCCAATTGCCGAAGCTTGAGTCTTTGAGGTATCGTCCCGCGGGAAATTCGGAGGCTGGTCCCGGAACTCCCCGAACTTCCATGGACCGCTTACGTTTAGTTAGTCTCTTCAGGTAATATTGCGGCAAATTGCTTATTCAGGCTTTGGAGGCGCCGTTCGATGAGGACAACCATAGGTTTCGTAATTGCCGTCTTGCTGGTTTCGACAGCAGCGGTTCCGGGATGGGCTCGGCAGGCCGCACAGCAACCGGCAGAGTCGCCCGACATCACGGCCTACCGGCCCATCTACGACACTGCGACTCCAGCGCCCAGGAAGATCGAACTCTCTGAAACCTTCCTTGCGGACTCCCGCAAGGAGTTCATCGAGTCGATGTATCGGGACAACGTGTTCCTGATTCTTTTTCTCAGCTACAAGCAGGAGAAGAACTGGCCGAAGGCTCTGGAGACCATCGACCGCATCGACAAGCTGGTTCCCAGGACGCCGGCCGACAAGCGCGTGGCGTTTTATGGGGAAGGGATGACGATCGCCGGGAGCGAAATCAAGAGCCTGGAAAAGACGCTCGGGTACGCCAAGAAGATTCTCGCTCTCGATCCGAACAACCTGAATGCCCTGCTGACGCTGGCGACCACGATTCCGCCGCTGCCCGACAGCGCTGAAGCGCAGGAGCCGATTCTGGACGAGTTCATGAGTTATGGCGAACGCGTCCTGAAGCTCGATAAGCCGGCCGCGATTCCCGACGACCAGTGGCAGCCCGTCCGGACGGCCATTTCGATTCAGAACCAGAAGATCGTCGCCAGCCGGTTTCTGACGAAGAAAGACTACGTGAATTGCGCCACGGCCTATGGGGACCTGGTCAAGATGACGCCCAAAGACGCCGCGGCGCAATACTACCTCGGCATCTGCTACTACTATCAGGTGCGCGCCGCCAACGAACTGGCCATCGCCGCGCAGGAGAAGCTGCGTCTGTTCGTGATGGCCTGCAATGACGCCGGGCAGATGGCCTTTGAGCAGCTGAAAGCATTCATCGAGGGATGCAACGCAGAGTCCAACTGCAGCACTGATGAGAACACCGCCAGGCGCATGGAACTCGAGGCGCAGGTTACGGCGGTGAGCTGCGAGTCGGAGGAGAACAAGGCGGAGAAGGAAAAACTGGAAATGGCTGCGGCGCCGTTAATCCAGGATTTCACAGAGAAGCGGGAAAAAGCCCTGGACGCCTTTGCCCGCAGCGTGGCGATCGGTGGCGAAGGTCCGGAACCCGGCCTGGCCCGAAACGAACTCGAAAAGCTCTACAAGAGCAAAACCGAAGCCACCGTCCCTCTGGATGAGTTCATCCAGCAGAAGAAGATTGAACTCGGGGAATAGGGGCAAAAATCAGGGGAACCATTTGAGCAGGGCGGTCTCCCCAGAAACTGACGTGTCGGATTCCCCTCCTGTCCACAGAGGAAGGCTTTTCACAACGGAAGCGTGTTGAGCCCCTGTCTGCATGTAGGGGCGGTCTATGACCGCCCGACGTTCCGGAGTGGAACCCCTTGGTTTCACAAGAATTCATTCCGAAACACTGGGCGGTCATAGACCGCCCCTACAAGCAGAGGGCGCGCGGTCCTCAGCGTCCCACACTCTTCAATTCCAGCTTTAGCGCCGCCAGTGACAGGTTGATGTCGCGCAGGAAAGACACCAGCGAGCCGATCAGTGTCACCATGCAGCACGCAAACAGCGACACGACCACGTATCCCATTTCCCACTTCAGAATCGCGGACACAAACAGCGTCATGATCAGGACCGCGGCAGACAGCACGCTGAGAATCGCCAGAGTGATCGCTTCGCGCGTCAGGCGCGCGCGCGTCGAGAGGATCTCGATCTGCGCGAGCGCGCGAGCCCGTTCTTCCGCGGTGGCGGTGGGCGCGCGCAGGGCGCGCGTCAGTTCCCGCGACCGGTCGATCACACGTCCGAAGCGGTTGGTCATCGAAAGCAGCAACAGTCCCACACCGGAAATCAGGATCACGGGACCGATCGCAATCTGAAGAATGGGGATGAGATCGCTCAAAGGCATCCGGCAGTTACCACGGATCTATTATCCGCTGTCGCGCAAGGAGCCTTTCTGAACCGGTTCACGGCGTCCGCGTTCCCACAAATACGGGACGTCTTCAACGTAAAAGGCGTTGGCCAGGATCGCCGGCGCGCCGGCGAACAGGTCGGAGGTCAGAAAGGTATTCCGGCGGACGTCGACCGAGACCGGTTGCGGGTTCCAATGGGCGCGCCGCCCGCGCACCACGATCATCGAGTTGGTTTCCGGCTCATAGTCGAACGTGAGGGGAAGCGGCGCGGAATATTCCCGGGCCGTTTCCATGTCCGGAAACGGGGATTCCGGCGGCAGGGGCGCGGGCCTTCCCGCGACGTGGGCGCTGAACTCCAGATCGGCTTCTCCGCGCGGAGTGCGGACGCTGAAGAGAAGAGTTCCATTCCGTCTGTCGCTCTGCATGTCCGCGTGGTGGTAGGCATACCGGGTGAGCCGATTACCCCAGGTCACCATCGATGCGCTGGTGGCATCCGTGCGAATGATGCGCAGGCCGCGCAAAACGTCTCCATTCGAGGTACGGAACCGCGTGAATATGCGGTAGCCGGCCAGCAGGAAGTTCCTTCCAAACACCGACGGCAAAAATGACGGTCGCAGGCCACGCGTTCGAACTGTGGCGACGGCAATGAAGGCGTGGCCGTTCCAGGTGTCGAGTTCGAGTCCGGGGGGAATGAGCGGGGCCAGCGCGCTTTCGGGCAGCGCATAGGTCAGCGCGAGCGCGTGTTCGAAGCGCGCCGCGATCGGGAGCGGATGCCGTTTGAGCTGTTTGAAGAGATCGTTCGCTTGCGCCATCGAAAATTCCGGGGACGGAGCAGAACATAGGCGATCCGCGCCCGGTCCGCAAGATTAAGCGTCTGATTAAGCGTCTGATCTTCTGGAAACGGCGTCAGAGGAAGGGCGCGCGCTTTCCATCCGCGTCTGCTGTAGGGGCGG